>NZ_ABOX02000036.1 GCF_000172555.1 Pedosphaera parvula Ellin514 | reverse complement strand
CTTTGGTTATCACGCCAGAAACGCCAGAGACTGTTGTGATCAGGTTGAATCAGCCCAGTCAGCCAGAGCAGGGACAAGTGCTCCCGACAGGCTGCCTCCAGTTTGCGCGTGGAGCGAATGCGGTGAAAATAACCATAGAGCCAGATCTTGAGCAGCAGACTGGGCGCATACGGCGGACGGCCTTCGGTGGCTGAAGGCATGACGAAACCCAGCAATGACAAATCGAGCTGGTCGACAAACTCGCGCAGGAAGCGGGCCGGATGATCCTTGGGCACCCAGTCTTCCAAGGCTGGAGGGAAAATAAACTGCTGTCCGTAATCAGGAGCAATCGCGTGAGCCATCATTTTCTTGGACGCTCCCCCCAAAAAACACATTCAAGTTTTGAGACAGTCTCTCTGTGGGCGCCCATACTTGGCCAAGGATTTCAACCCTCCATATCCCTCCATCCGCGTACGCGACCCACGACACCAATCCCAGCGCAAGCCATCAATTATTCGGTAGAAACAAGGGAACGCGCTGCGCCGCTTCCCAGACAAAGCCAGAGATAATAACTCACCTTCCGTCTCCACTCGCGTACGCGACCCACGATTCCAATCCAACCGCCAGGCTCGTTACATTGCGGTGGGGTGAGACTCCGTCGAACCCTAACAATGCCCGCGACTTTCAACCCTCCATTTACTCCAATACGCGTACGCACCAATCACTCCAATCCCCCTGCGCCAGCAATCAACCTTGCGCTGGTAAGGAACATCGCCCGTCTGGAAAGACTTGCGCCGCGCTCCCTGACCTCCCTCACGATTCAAACCAATTCATCGTGCCAATCGCGTAGGCGACCAACGATCCAACCCTCCGCGCCAGCCTCGTAGGTAGGGCTGCGGTGTCCCTACCGCGCCGCACTAACCTGGCCCACGGCTTTTATCACTCCATATGCCCCATCCGCGTACGCGACCCACGACACCAATCCCAGCGCAAGCCATCAATTATTCGGTAGATACCAGGAAACGCGCTGCGCCGCTTCCCAGACAAAGCCAGAGATAATAATCCACCTTTCGTCTCCACTCGCGAACGCGCTCCGCGATTCCATCCCCGCGCCAGCCTCGTAGGTAGGGCTGCGGTGTCCCTACCGCGCCGCACTAACCTAGCCCGCGACTCCAATCCCTCCATACGCCCCATCTGCGCACGCGGCCCAAGACTCCCATCGCCCGCGCCAGCAATCCTTTTTGGGGTAAGGATACGCTGCTGCGTGCTCCCTAACCACGTCAGCGACTCCACCAACCCCGACCGCACTATTCGCGCACGCGATCCACGACCACAAAACCATCCCCAACTCATCTTGCACACTCACCCCATCTTAAGGTCCAGCGGACCGGCATGTTTGTAGCCAACAGCCCTCCCAAAAATTTCTTCCCTTCGCTCGACGAGGCCAAATATCCTCCACCACCGAAACCGAAGGGACAAGGCCCCCAGTTCCCTTCACACGCCTCCACCCGCGTATGCGGCCAGCGACTCCAGACCATGCGCCACCAGTCAGTTAATCGGTAGGGCCGAGACTGGTGCCCGCGTGGAAACGCTCGAGCCCTGACAAGGCCCACGCCTCCATCCCCCCATCCTGAAAATCTTCCCCCTCGCTCGCGAGGCACTATTCAGAGGGCTGAAGGCCCGAAATATAGCAGCGTGGGGTGAAGCGCAAAAAGCGCGAAACCCCAGGTAACGAGTCTTCTCAAAAAACCTTCGGCCCCACAACGCCAACCTGCTCTGCCCACTCTAACCGAAGCCCACCACCACGCTAAAATGCTGCGCCAGTCACCAAATAACCGAAGTCCTTCCAAGCAGAGATGGCCAGACTCGAAGGAGTGTAGCGCAGAGGACTCATAAGCCTTTGGTCGCAGGTTCAATTCCTGCCTCTGGCACCACTTCAAAGAACAACAAAACCCGCATAATAAAGACTAAAACCCTCCTTGCACTTTTTTCCATCAATGGGAAGCAATCCAAAGCAATTGGAGCCAATAGGGCATTTTGTGGCAACCGCTGGCAACCGGGAAGTTTGGCCATATTGCAAATCGGTTGAATCCACCTTTTGCAGCCTTTGCAGATAAGAACCAACCACCCATTGGTTGAGCAGCAATCTGCTGGACAACGCTTTGCGTCCAGCGCAGATTGGAATCGTGAAACAACTTGAGAGATAGTCATGGGACGATATAGCACTCGAAATATTGTTCGTATATTGGAATTATTGCGACACGCGTCGCATATTGATTGTTAAGCATAACTACGTGCAAATCGATCCTACAACTTTGCGCCCATTTTTTGAGGCGTTAAACTCACCGGCTCCGGAAGCGAACTTGTTTCAATTGATAGTTGATCTAAAACATAAAGGAGCAACCGAAGAGCAGGCACGTGAGATATTATATGCCATCAGACCGCACCCCGACGGTTTTGATACTGACGATCCAAGAGATGAGGCGATTTGCAATGTCCTTGATTGTGTGGGCGGCTGGTGTCCCCCGAGTAATTATATTTTTGGCAGCCATTTTGATGAGAGAAATTTCAGGAAGATCGATGGGACTGATGTCTAACCATGCGCTGCAGCGAGTCGATGCGGTTGGGTCGTTAGGCCACAGAGATCATGGGCACTAGAACCACCCTAACTCTCCTTAGGCTCATCGGCATCGCTGTGCCCTTATTCGTGGTGATCGGCTCGAAGACGCACCGCACCGCATTCTTTGCTTGTGCCGCTGTTTCTGCATTTCTTGGCTTGGGACTTATGGCTTACGTTTGGTTTCGAGAAAATTCGCTGGCTGATAAATCTCCAAGCATTTCGAATCGAGCTGTAGTCACTATTTTCTGTGTGGTTGGTCTTTGGATTGTTTTTTTAGTCATTCGCTCATTAGCACGTTGAGAACTTATGATTTTGCATTTGTGGCCTAACACATCACTGGAGCCAACGCGGTTGGCCACTTTGGGTTCGCGACAAGTCGCGGATGGCTTGACGTCGCAGTTCCCGCGTGGCTCAGTTCTGGGTCGTTAGACCACATTCGAGCGTCATGTATTTTCCCGACCTTACTCCTTGCTCATACAACATTCCCGGGCGGCAGGGATTGAGTGTCGGTTGGCTGGACAAGGCGCATGGTTTTTCTCGCGGAGTTGTTCCGCCTGGATTTGTCGAGCGGCTGGTTGAGATTTGCAGCCGACCAGTTGTGCAGCACCGTGGATTTCATGTTTGTGAGTTCTGCGATTTCGCGCCAGACCCGACATTTGCGGTTCGGAGAGCAGCCGGAGCATTGAGTTCGTCAGTGATTCGCGTTGTCGGCCGCAGCGGCAAAGTTTATCATTCGCCAGCGATGATTAGCCACTACGTCAAGGCCCACGGTTATCGGCCACCGCACGAGTTCGTGGAGGCTGTAATGGAGCCAACGCGACTAAGCTTCCTTGCAGGCTTTCGATTTTGGTTTGCCCGACCGCGATGATGTGACAACGAATGATCGTGTCTGCGCTGGACAGGTGCTCGTGCACTTCTTAACCTTGTAAGTCATGAAGGATACCGGACCAATGCATCGCTCGCGGGCCGGATCGCTTAGCTTGGGTCGCTACGCAGCGTGACGCATGAAGACATTCGCCATCATTTTATTTGCCGTGATGCTCTGGTGGTTGTTTGTTGCCATTTTGTTTGCTCGTTATTACAACCAGCGTATCAAGCAGGAAGCCGAAAAGCCCGTTGCTGACATTCCGCAGCCAGACATTCCCCGGCCTCGCTGGCCGACTTGGAGAGAGGTTCTTGGTCGCCCGACTTTGTTTTTGATTATTCCGTATGTTGTGTCGCTTCACGCCTTTTTATTCGCATTGATTTGGCCGATGTTTTCAGTCCATCGAGTTTATTATCCTAAAGCACACAAGAAGAGATGACACGAACGCTGCCTAACACATCACGTTGCAGCGAACCCCCGCCAAGCTCTGCGATTTATGATGACCAATAACTTGAACATTTACAGCGCGTTCGATACTCACGGCCCGGCGGTCGCTGAGCCTAGTCGTTAGGCTGCACTACATACATGCGATACTTCGAGGACGCCAAACACATTTGGAAGACCCTTGTGCCAAAGTCTGGGCAGGCCGACACGGTTCAGGGTGAGTTGATTCGTGTGATCGAGCGGCTGCGTTGGGAGTCGCAGAATAACGGGAATGGGAATTGGGACGAGGGCTTCGAGCGGTTTTGTGATTTTTTGGAGCAGACATTGGCTGTCACGCCACCTTTCGATGAACAGGCGCTTCGGGAGATTCGTGCGGACGTTGTGCGGCTACGCGACTATGATCATCGGTATCTTGAAGACGATCTTTACGACCGGTTGTCGGATCGAGCAGTCGAGTTTCATCATTTCCTCGGTAGGCACGTTGCTCGGAAGCATGATCCACTTCAGCATCGGTAGAGGAATGCGGTCTGACCAGTGCACTGCAGCGAACCGCCGCCCCGCTGGGCAGTCGGACGGTTTAGATAATTTGTCAGCGACTCCTGCAGCCGACCGGGCGTTTCCGGCGGCGGTCGCTGAGCTTAGGTCGCTTCACACGCTACCACCATGAAGCAGTATGATGCTGTAAGAGTGGCAACGATTCGCGATGACCGGTTCGCCCGCGAACGCCCACAGTTTCAACGGCATCCGCAGGTCGGAGATGTCGGCACAATTCTGGAAGTTTACAGCGATGCATTCGAGGTCGAATGTTCCGACCCGAGCACTGGAGTCACCGTTTGGCTGGAGGCGATGTTTCCAGACGAGTTACAGAGCACATAGAGGAGTCAGGCCAAAGTAATGACACTTATTTGAGATAATTTTGCTTTTATTTGAGGCTGGGAAGAATCGCGATTAGTGTCGCTACTTTGATTTTAAGGGGCCATCCATTAGGGCATTGGGTCAAGGGATAAAAGGTATCTTTCCCAATTACTTTTTCTTTGGGTCTCTTATTCCAGCCTGGGAGCAGACTTTTCAATTCCAATTCGAACCCGTCATTTCAATTTTGATTCCGGATCCACCTCAATTGAAGTGATCCGCCCTTTTTGGTACGCTTCAAGCACACAAACCCAAAAAACTCAATCTTGAATTCTTGACAGAGCCCGCAAACTTCAACAGTTTACTTTGAAAAAATCATGATGTTCCCCTCGCCGCCCCTCCGCATTGCCTTGCTTTCAAAGGCCTTACATTTATCAGTGAAGTCCCTACCAGGTGTTCATCTGTTCTATCGCGCTGGTGCACCAAAGTAATACGTATAACGTCATTTTATTCTCACCACACCATGACACAAATTTCTCCCCGGTTATTCCTACGGCTGATCCTTCTTCTCGTGAGTTTGATTGTCCAGCGCGCGTTTGCAGTTCCGGATTTACGCTTTGATGTCGTCACGTTTTGTTGTGGTTGCACGAGTTCGAGCCAGAATTTGTGCCAGGAACACTTTGATCATATGAATTTTCCGAGTCCCAATGGCCATTACCTCGCCATGGGGAATGATGATCACCGCACAGAGCTGACAGCCAATGGGAACGTTCTGGCGATTTATTACAACACTTTGGACAAGACCTGGCCCACAAACGACGCAGCCACTGCCGCGGCGTCCATCAATCAATGGGTCATGAATAATTTTACCAACACCGGACCGAGACCTGATTGGATTGTGTTGAATGAGATCGCTTCGTCCACCTGGACTCCGAACCCAAGCTACCGCACGTGGATTCGGGACGTGGTCCATGCGCTCAAAACGACCTATGGCTATACGATTATTGTTTATGCGCCATACACAAATCCCGTTGGGACTGCGGCCGACTGGCAGGGATTGGCATCTGATGCTTATATCGGTATTGAGAATTACCTCAGCGGACAGGAAATCAGCGCGCAAAGTTTTTCGGTGAGCTGGTGTCAGGGTCAGTATTCGAGCAGTCTCGTCAATTATTCAAACTTCGGCGTCTCGCCAAATCGCCTCATTCTCGGCGAACATTTCGCTCAGTCGACCAACAGCACCGGGTTTGGGCGATCAGGAGTTTCTTCGAACAATTGGGACAGCGCGATCATTGCGCGAAGCCGCGGGGCCACAAACGTAGCCTTTGCCGGGTTCATCGGATATTCCTGGGGAGCCAATGGAATGAACGTGTCACAAGACGAAATGATTCATTTCGAAGATACCTATGCTACAAACCCGCTGCCGCGCAAAACCAGCGTGACCCTTCCATATATTATTGACCAACCGCTCAGCCAGTCGGCGGTATGGAAAACAAACGTGAGCTTCAGCGTCATGCCGGCTGGAAAAGCGCCTCTGGGCTATCAATGGCGATTGAACGGCGCTACGATTCCGGGCGCTACAAATCAAACGCTGACGCTCACCAATATCGGGGCTGCCAATGCGGGTGCTTATTCAGTCATGTTGAGCAACGTCGCAGGCACTACTCTCAGTTCGAATGCCGTGCTGACGATCTTCATGCCCGACGATCATTATCAATTGTCTAAACTGTGGAGCCTCGCTCCAGGCTCGGCCCCTTACGCCACTGGTTCCACAAATCTTTCCACTTCCCAAACTCCGTTGCAGCGGGGCATCGCGTACAACGCACTGTCGAACCAGGTTTATATTGTCAGCCGCAGTGGCGCAACGACTGGGTTGAATATCAACGTGCTGGATGGCAGCACAGGGATGTGGCTCTATTCATTGGACACCACTGGTATCAGCGGCGGTGCCATCGTGCTGCTGGAAATGATGGCGGCTGCTGACGGCGCTCTTTACGCCGCCAATCTGGATGTTTCTGGAGGCACCACGCCGTCGACATTTCGTCTTTATCGATGGACAAACTCCTCCCCCACCACAAAGCCGATTCAAGTTTTTCAAGGCGAACCCGCCGGGCAGGCAACGGCTTTCCGCTGGGGTGACGCGATGGATCTGCGCGGCACGGGCACGAACACACAACTGATTATCGACAGCCAATTGCTGGCTGGATCCGTGGGCGGTCCTTTTGCAGCAATCCTGACGCCGAGCAGCGGCGCGATGAACCAGTTCGTCACGACCGCCCTCACCGAACCCAACGGCTCGGGAAGTCTGGGGCGCAGCTTGCAGTTTGGCGCGGGAAATACGTTCTGGCAAAAACGCAAAGGCACAGCCCTGATGCAGTTAAGCTACGACCTGACCAATCACAACAGCACCCTCCTGATGAGTGTCACCAATCTTCCCGCGGCGCTCGGGCCGGTGGCAATTGATCTGGCGCGCGGTTTCCTGGCAGGATTGAGTTTTTCCGGCAACTCCACGCAGCCGGACGCCATCGAACTCTATGAGATTCAGGATTTGAGCAATCCGGTGCTGATTGCGCGCTACAATTTTCCGACTAACGAACTCGGCAATGCCAATTTCATCGGCCAGATCGTGATCAATGGGGACCGGCTCTATGCCTGCGATGGGAACAATGGTTTCCTTGCCTTCTCAATCATTCCGCCCGTGATTCCCAAACTCCATTTGAACCTCTCCAATGACATTATTTCTATCGCATGGACAAATTCCGTGTCCGGCTGGAACTTGCAGAAGACCATCAATCTCTCTGCCGCCAACAGCTGGACAAATTTTTCCCAACTCCCCGGCCAGGGGATGGGCACGCTAACAATCACTGATAGCGTAACACAAGGAAGCGTCTTCTATCGTTTGCGCAAACCATAGAAAATTCCTGCGTGCAAGCGGGCATGAAGGGGCGATCGTAACTATTGACCCCCATTGAATCCACCCATTCTCGAACTGGACAGAACCAAAAATTCTCGTACGGTTAGGAAAAGGAGATTCAAAATGAGAGCACTCATTCAGCCGAAACAACCTCGGGCCATAGAGGCCATGCCCCGGCAAATCACGCAGTTCCGCGCCAATAAAGGTGCCGTCGGCGCCCTCGCGGTTGGAGCCCTCGCCTTGGGTGCGTTCTCCATAGGAGCCCTGGCCATTGGTTTCCTGGCTGTCCGGCGTCTGGCCCTCGACAAGGCGCGCATTCGCTCCCTGAAAATCAAGGAACTCAGCGTCAAGCGTCTGCGTGTGGGTGAACTGATCGTCACCGACGCCCTGAGGACACCGGTAACAGCCGTCAAATAACCGGCTTTGCACTTTCGGCAAATTTCAACAAATCCACCAACCACCAGACCACGAGAACAGGAGTATTAAAATGAATACGAACTACATTTTCGTCATTGCACTCGGCATGGGAATCGTCGCCGGACTACGTTCCCTCACCGCCCCTGCTGTGACGAGTTGGGCTGCGCATCTCGGTTGGCTGAACCTGCACGGCACCGCCGTCGCGTTCATGGGGACCCTCGCGGCAGCGCTCATTTTCACGCTGCTGGCCGTCCTCGAATTTGTGACCGACCTCCTGCCCAAAACTCCGAGCCGCACCAAGCCCGGCCCCTTGACCGCGCGCATCATCATGGGCGCACTCTGCGGTGCCTGCATTTGCGCTGCTGCCGGTCAATCCCTGATCCTGGGTGCCGTGCTCGGTGGAATCGGTGCCATCATCGGAGCCTATTCCGGTTACCAGGCCCGCACCAAGCTCGTAAACCGTTTCCATGTAAAAGACGTCTTCGTCGCCATCCCCGAAGACATCGTCGCCATCGGCATTGCCTGCCTGCTCATCACATTTTCGTTGCGTGGAAGCTGAACCCTCTCAGCCAGGCCGGAATTTCCGCTCCGACGGTGAAAAGGAGCCTCCTGTTCATTCCGTATTTCCAAAAGCAAGCAGCGGGATTATCTTGCAAGTCAAAGGAGCGTTATGCCAGATACAAACGACCCATGCTCACACGAAAATGTGAACAACCACCTTGCCTGGATTCGCACCCGCATGGCCGCCGAACGCACCCTGGAATCCTGGATTCGCACCGCATCGGCCTTGATCGCGTTCGGATTCGCCATTGTGCAGTTCTTTGATCGGCTGAACCAGATGCAAGAGGTGGTGCCGCCCAGGAACCCGCATTTGTCCCGCAACATCGGTCTGGCTTTGATAGCGATCGGAACCACGGCATTGGGCATCGCCATCATGCAATACCAGAAGCTCGTGAATTATCTGCGGAGCGAACCCTTTCACTCCATCGCTCGAATCAAAGGCATGAGAAACCTCTATTCCAGCTTGATCGTCGCGATTTTCCTCTGCCTGGTCGGTCTTTTATGCATCGGCATCATCATAGCCAGAATGCCAGTCCGTTGATAGACCGCCCCATCGTCGCATGAAAATCCTATTGCAACCTTCTTGCCCGATAGAACCGTGCGGGCACATTCGTCTCATCCAGGAATTCCACCGTCGCATTGCTATTGACGATGTTCGTGTAGAATGACCAATCGAGCAGACTCAAACTCGTCGCCCGCTCCACCGCACTGGTCGATCCCACATCTCCGCTCAGCAATAAGTGCAGCTTCCCATCCGCCTGCAAACTCACACCAAAACGCGGAGGCGTCACATCCAACGTGTCCGCCACAAAGTTATCGAAATACGCCCCACGACCCGCCGGATAGCCGGTGAAATGCATCGAGTAGCCAATGCCAAATTGTCCCGAAGCAAACGTCGAATCCGTCGCCTCAATCAACACCTGCCCGTCCAACAGGTATTTAATTTTATTCCCCCGCGCTTCAATGCGCATCGTGTGCCATCCGCTTCCAGTGACATATGTTATCGTGGGTAAAAAATCCGTTACCGCCCCATCCACCAGTTTCGCAGCCCGCAAACGACCGTCATCCGCATCCCAGAGCAGCGCATAAGCATTCCCGGCTCCTTCAAACGTCGTGTCCAAACCGGCGAACCCATCGTCGCGCAAAAATATTCCATAGCGTTCGTAACCGCCATCACCAACCAGATAGGACGGGCGATAATTGAAATACACATCGCACTGCACATAATAATTTTTATGCCACGGCTTCCCCACCAACACCGATTCACTCGTCCCATCGCCGGCATTCGTGGCATCCGTCACAAACAACGCCTTTCCATCACCACCCGGCGACGCCGGACTGAACGTATTCACCACCGAGCGATTAAACTTCGGCCGACCAAACATCGACTTGCCCACACTGCTAAACGATTCCCGTATCGGAAAATTGTTATTCGGCAACGTCGCCAGGTTCAGATTCGGATTCGTCAATTGCGGATACACCACCATCCGAGCCGTCGGCTTCACCCAACCCCATGTCGCGGAAGCTCCCGGCAATGGGATGCGATAGTATCCGTTCGTGATTTGATCCGCCACGAAACGACCACCACCAAAAACAATCTGTCCGATCTGGTTGTTGGTATCATTCGCCCCCGAGAGGATGGCGTACTTGCTCGCGAGTTGCCCCAGTTGCGTGAAAGCCGCATTATCCGGCAACGCCTGAATCACCGTGCCGGCAAAAACTTCCTCCGCCTCCGTCGCCCTGATCCAACCCGATCGACACGAAGTATTATTGGGAATAAAAACTTGGTAATAACCCCGCTTCGGATAACTGCAGAAGTACAGCTGGTTTGAATAAGCAGTCGTAATCTGCGAACTGCTATCGAATCGATCTGTCCGAATCGGCGTGCTGGGTGCAGTCACTCGGATCACCCTGCCCACCTGCAATGTCCCCGTTGGATTGAAAACAATCGGGTATTTGAAGTGTGCGAAATAAAACGGGCATGTCTGCGCCCCGCCCCGGTATTCACTCTGGAAATGCACATGCTCCGTCGTGGAATTGCCTGTGTTATCTGAGAGCCCCACCGGATCCCCCACATTCAGATGCTGCCCCACGCTCACCGTCACCGCCAGCATGTGCGCATAAATCAGGTCAATGGATTCGCCATTCGGAGTCTTTCCATCCACCGCAATCTTCACATGATTGCCGTAATAATCCGCATGCGCATTCCTCGCATTCGTCGTCTCAATCTCCACCACCGTTCCCGCCGTCGCCGCGAAAAGCGGGCGTCCCCGTCTGCACCGAAAAGTCCGACCCAATGTGATCATTGTATGGATCTGGAGAAGCCCACGTGCTGCCCGACCAGCCTGTCCAATCTGCTATCGCAGTCGTGTTGGTCAGCAAATCCTTGAACGCCCTCGATGATGAACCCGTCTGAAACGGCAGCATCTCGTAAGGCCCCGGTGCCACCTGTGCCTGCACCGTGCCGCCGGGTATCAAATACAAAATGAGCGCAATGCAGAATGCCATTGCCCACGTTGAGCGGAAATTAGCCTTCATGAAAAGCCCCGCAGGTGTTTGTCCTGCGGGTTATTTCATGTTGCGCCCGACGACTCAACGGGGTCAAGTTGGAAGCAACCTATGTTTTACAGCGCCTTTTTCGCCGAAGCTGTCGTAACGCTCACCTGCTTGGCCTGCGGAACAACCATCGCCTCGGTCCAGCCACCACCCAACGCCTTGATCAACTGCACACTCGCCACGAGCCGTTGCCCGGCCAACTGCGCCCGTGCCCGCTCGGCCGTCAACGCCTCACGATCAGCATCCACCACGTCCAGGTAACTCACCAACCCCGAACGGTAACGTTCCGTTGCCAGATCAGCCGCTCGCTGGGCACTCGCCACCGCGCGATTCTGTGCCTCTGATTGTTTTGCCAGGTGATAAATTCCAGCCAGGCTGTTCTCCACATCCCCGAACGCCACCAGAACCTGCTGGCGATAAGTTGCAATAGCCTCCTGGTACGCCGCCTTGGAGCGACGATAATTTGCCTTGTTCCGGCCACCCGCAAAGATAGGCAGCGATATGCTCGGCCCGATGGACCACGTACGGCTCGACCAATTGAATAGTGTCTCAATGTCGCCGCTCAAATAGCCGCCGGAAGCAGTCAGGCTCACCACGGGAAAGAACGCCGCTTTCGCCACGCCAATCTGCGCGTTGGCCGATGCCAGGTTGCGTTCCGCTGTCGCCACATCCGGACGACGCTGCAACAAATCTGCCGGCAATCCGGCAGGAATCGTTGGCGGCTGTGGATTCCAGTTTGGCGCAGTACCCGCAGCCAGATGAAATTCTGATGGAATCTTTCCCACCAGAATCGCAATCGCATTTTCCAGCTCCGCCCTTCGCTTGGCCAATCCCGCCGCTTCCGCCTCGGCATTGGCCAACTCCGTTTCCGCACGCGCCATGTCCAACTCGCTTCCAATGCCACCCTCGTACCGGCCGTGCACCAATTGCACCTGCTCCTTGCGCAACTCCACCGTGCGCGCCACCGTCGCTATCTCCGCATCGAGCGAGCGCAGTCCGAAATAGTTCTGTGCGACGTCCGATTGTAACGTGAGCAGAACGCTGTAGTACGAAGCCAGACTCGCCGCCGCCTGGTCCCTCGCGCTCTCGAAGCCGCGACGCACCCTGCCCCACAAGTCGATCTCATAACTCAAGTCCAGCGGCACGCTAAATGAATTTGCCGTGATGGCGCCAAAACTCGGATCCTGGTTCGGCGAGAACCGCTGGCGAATAAAACTGGGGTCAAAGTTCAGCGATGGCAGCAGTTCCCCACGCGCCACTCGCGCCGTTGCCCGCGCCTGCTCCACCCGTGCCACCGCACCTTTTAAACCCTGATTGCCGGCTGACGCATTCTCCTCCAGTTCATTGAGCGTCGCGTCTTCATAAACCTCCCACCACTTGCCCTTCGGCAAATGGTCGAGCGGTTTCCCCTCCTTCCAATTCCCCAACTCCTCGGCTTTATATTCCTGCGGCACCGCGTTCGTCGGCCGCACATAATTCGGCCCCACTGCTGCCTTGGCACTCAACGCAACCATCGTGATCAACAGCACTGCAACCGTCTTCACCACGGCGCCATTCGATTCCAAAGGCCGCACATGCCCATCCTCCTTGGGAGCAGTCACGTTGGTTTTCTTACGTCCCAACTTCATGAGCACCACGTAAAAGACCGGCGTCAGAAATAATCCGAAGATGGTAACACCAATCATACCGCTAAACACCGCGATCCCCATCGCCTGGCGCATTTCAGAACCAGCGCCCTTTGCCACCACCAGCGGAAACACACCGGCAATGAAGGCAATGGATGTCATCAAGATCGGACGCAACCGCAACCGGCATGCCTCAATGGCAGCGTCGACCACCGACATTCCTTCGTGCTGTTTGTCCTTTGCAAACTCCACGATCAAAATCGCGTTCTTGCACGCTAAACCCACCAGCACAATCAAACCAATCTGCGTGAAGATGTTGTTATCGCTCCCCTTGAGCCACACCCCTGTAATGGCGAACAACAAACACATCGGCACAATCAAAATAATCGCGAGCGGCAGACGGAAGCTTTCATACTGTGCCGCCAGCACGAGGAACACGAGCAGAAGACAAAGCGGATAAACATATACCGCTGTGTTACCCGCAAGAATGCGTTGATACGTCAAATCAGTCCATTCATAGGTCATACCTTTCGGCAGATTCTCTCCCGCCAGTTTTGCAATCATCGCCTCAGCCTGGCCTGAGCTAAAGCCCTGTGCCGGCCCACCGCTGATTTCCGCTGCCGGATAGCCATTGTAGCGCATCGCGCGATCGGGACCATGAGTCTCTTTTACCTTTAACAATGTCCCGAGCGATACCATCTGTCCCTTGGCATTACGTGTCTTCAGCCGAACGATGTCCTCCGGATGTTCACGAAACTCCGCATCTGCCTGCGCAATCACCTGGAACGTCCGACCGAAACGATTGAAATCATTCACGTAAAGCGACCCGAGATAGATTTGCATCGTATCAAAAAGACTCGCGAGCGGAACGTCCTGAGCCTTCGCTTTAACGCGATCAATGTTCGCATCGATTTGCGGCACATTCACGGTGAAAGTGGAGTAAGTGCTATGGCTGTTTAGTTCCTTGCTCTGCCAGGCCTTGCCCAATACGCCCATTGTATTTTGGTACAAGGCATCGTAGCCAAGATCCGCGCGATCCTCCACATACAGCTTGAAGCCGTCCGAAGCCCCCAGGCCCATCACCGGCGGCGGCGGAAAGGCAAAAACCAACGCGTCCTTTATGGAGGAGAACTGCTGCTGCAACGCCCCCACAATCGCCATGCCACTCTTATCCTTTGTTGTGCGCTCCTCAAATGGCTTGAGTCCAAAGAACACAATTCCCGCATTGGGAGCTACGCTGAACCCGCTGATGCTCAAACCGGGAAACTGCACGGCATTTGCCACACCTGGAGTGTGCAATCCCATATCAGTCATCTTGCGAATGATATCGGTGGTGCGGTCCAGTGAAGAACCATCAGGCAATTGCGCGTAAGCAATCACATATTGCTTGTCCTGTGTCGGCACGAAACCGGTCGGCACCTTGTTGAAACCCCATCCCGTCAGGAACACCAAGCCCGCATAGAGAATCAATGCGATCGCACTCTTCCGGATCACCTGGCCTACGCCAGCGGAATACTTGATGCCAGTCCAGGCGAAGAAGCGGTTAAACGGATGGAAAAGCCATCCAAGGCCGCGATCCATGACACGTGAAACGATGTCTTTCCTCGCCCCATGCCCCTTCAATAACACCGCGCAAAGTGCCGGCGACAACGTCAGGGAGTTGAACGCCGAAATAACCGTTGAAATGGCGATGGTGATCGCGAACTGCTTGTAAAACTGCCCCGTCAACCCGCTGATGAATGCGGTCGGCACGAACACCGCACATAGCACCAACGCCGTGGCCACAATCGGCCCCGTCACTTCCGTCATCGCCTTTCTCGTGGCCTCAAGTGGTGACAATCCAAGCGCGATATTTCGCTCCACGTTCTCCACCACCACAATCGCATCATCCACCACGATACCGATGGCCAACACAAGGCCGAACAAGGAGAGCGCATTGATGCTGAATCCAAGCCCCAACATTACTGCGAATGTTCCAACTAACGAGACCGGCACCGCCACCAATGGAATGATCGATGCGCGCCACGTCTGCAGGAAGAGAATAACCACAATCACCACCAGCATGATGGCTTCGAGCAGCGTATGCAGCACCGCTTCAATGGAGTGCTTCACGAAAACCGTTGGATCATAAACCACGCTGTAATCAACACCCTCGGGAAAGTTCTTCTTCAACTCATCCATTGCCTTGCGAACATCGGTGGAAAGCTGAATCGCGTTGGCACCCGGAGATTGAAAAATCGGCAGCGCGACCGCCGTTTTATTGTCCAGCAACGAGCGCAATGCGTAACCTGCCGCCCCCAATTCAACCCGGCCCACATCTTTCAGCAGCGTTTTCTCGCCATGTGGTCCCGTCTTAACGATGATATTGCGGAACTCATCTTCATCAATCAAACGTCCCTTGGCGTTAATTTGCAATTCCAGTGCCACTGGCTTGCTCACCGGCTGTTGCCCGATGCCGCCGGCGGCGACCTGGACATTCTGCTCGCGAATGGCATTTACCACGTCGGTCGCCGTCATATTTCGCGCTGCAACTTTGTTGGGATCCAACCAAATACGAATCGCATAGTCGCCCGGACCCAAATACCTGCACCGACCCGGCACCCGGGATACGCGCCAGTACATCCTTCACCTGCAGCGTGGCATAATTGCGCAAATAAATTTCGTCATACCGGCCGCTTGGAGAAATGAGATGCACCACCATCGTCAAATCCGGCGATTGTTTAATCGTTGTCACGCCCAGGCGGCGCACTTCCTCCGGCAACTTTGGCAAGGCTTGCGAAACACGATTCTGCACCTGCACCTGCGCCTTATCCACGTCGGTTCCCAACGCAAACGTCACCGTCAGGGTCATGACCCCGTCCCCAGTTGCCTGGGAAAACATATACAACGAGTTCTCAACGCCATTGACCGCCTGCTCCAACGGCGCGGCCACGGTTTCAGAAATCGTCTTGGGATTGGCGCCCGGATATGTTGCCATCACCACAATGGTGGGTGGCACAATTTCCGGGTATTCACTGATCGGCAACCGGAACATCGATATCAAGCCGAGCAGGAAAATAATAATCGACAATACGCCGGCAAAGATCGGGCGCTTGATGAAAAAATGCGAAAAGTTCATGGCAGTTAGTTGTAGGTTTTAACCGTCTGCAGCCGATTAGCGTTGCGCCGTTTTCAATTCCGAAGCATTCGTGGCCGTTTCTTCCTTCGGTTCCACTGGTGCTCCCGGACGAACCTTTTGCAATCCGTTAACGACAATGCTTTCGCCCGCTTGCACGCCTGATCGCACAATGCGTTTGCCATCCACCAGAGGTCCCAGTTTCACGGCGCGATAAGCCACGGTATTTGAGGACGTCAATGACAGCACAAACTTTTGTCCCTGGTCCGTCCCGATCGATCGCTCCTCGATTAACGGAGCGGAATAACGCTCGCTCAACGGCACGCGAATCCTGGCAAACAATCCGGGCATGATCTTGCCATCCGGATTCGGAAACACTGCCCGCAACAAAATGCTCCCGGTATTAGGATCGAGATGATTGTCAAACGATTCGATTTTGCCCTTGTGCTGAAACCCTTCTTCATCCCCCAACTGCAATTCAATCGGCACCTCTCCCTCGAGCTTCTTCGAACGCTCAAGGTTGGTAAATTTGAGCAACGAATTCTCATCCACATCTGCATAAACATAGACGGGATCAACCGTCACCAAGGTGGTCAGCAATGTGTTCACACCGGAAATCCCGCTGACGAAATTGCCCTGGGTCACCAAGGCCCTGCTCACCCGTCCATCAATTGGGGCGCGAACTTCTGTGTAGTCCAAATCCAGCTTGGACGAATCACGCATTGCCTCGGCGGCGGCCAGAGCTGCCTTCGCTTCCTGAAACCGCGATTGACGCGCTTCTGCTTCCTCGGTTGAAATGGCTTTGCTGCTAAGCAATTGGCCGGTTCGTTTGGCTTCACGTTCCGCATTTTCGAAATGCGCCCTGGCCTGCTCGTACGATGCCTGCTTCTGATTGTAATCCGCCTGATACCACCGCGGATCGATGACGAACAACACATCTCCTTTCTTAACCATTTGGCCGGACTGGAATTTGACCTCCTGCATGTAACCTGAAACGCGTGGCCGTATTTCAACCGTCTCCACCGCCTCGGTCCGGCCGGTAAACTCGTCCCATTCGACGACTTCCTTCGCTTCCACTTTGGCTACCGTGACCTGCGGAATCGGCATCTGCTGCTGAGCCTGATTGTGTTCACAACCGGCGACCAGCAATCCTGCCCCTCCAACGGCTAACATAACGGTCGAAAAACGGAATAATTGATCACGCACCATAAATTTTCTGTAGTTAGGCTTTCTGAATTATAACGATGAATTGTATGTTGAATCGGCTTATCTGCGGACCAGCCCCTGATTGCTCTTCGCCACCGCCTGGACTTTCTCCATCGCCAGTGTGGGGAAAAATAAATGCGGAAACTCCGTTCCGCAGGCCAGGGCTTCGGCCTCGTTGATTGCTGCCCGTATGATTTCACCATGCAAAGCGATAACTTCGCGCAATTCGGACAACAGCGCCGCTTTGATTTGCGTGAGGATTTGGCGGCAGGAATTTAAACAACGGACATGAACAGGCGGTGTCGGGTTCTCAATTTCGTTACTCATAAAATTAGTATTTGACTGTTTAGTAAAGTTAACGGGCAAAAAAAATCTGTCTATACCACTAATGGTCTTTGCTCTGTGACTCCGAGAAGCTTAAAAACACCGGTGGGCACTTCCTTAAGAATTTCCACATCATTCTTGATGCGGGCCTGCGTTAACATCCCGTCGTAGTAAGCTTCAATCATGCGGGCGGTCGCAGCGGCGTCCGGAGCATGAATCTGCCCCTGCGCGTGGGCATCGCGGATGGCTGACTCAACATACTTTCCGTGATATTCCAATATCTCCTGGATCTTCGCGCGAAGTTTTTCATCCTGCGTGCTTACTTCAGTTCCAAGCGTACACAGTGGGCATCCCAACACAGAGCCATATTTCTGCCTGGCTTCGAGCTGGAATTGATAACAGGTGTCGCACAGACAACGAATCCGCTCCAAGGGAGGAACGGTCGGGGAAAAATTGGAATCTAGTTGTGCTTTTTTCGCTTTAAAATTCGCATCCAGGGCTGCAATCGCCAGATCGGACTTGGAATCGAAGAAATAGTAGAAACTTCCCTTTTTAACCCCCGCCTTTTCACAAATTTGATCAATCGTCGTGCTGCCATAGGACCCTGTCCAGATCAACTCTGAAACAGCTCCCATCAAACGTTCTTTGGCATCACTACAACGGCTCATGATTAATTCTTTAAATTTCTTCGCAGTGCTTTCGCTGCTCTTCAAGTGAACAATTACGCATGTTTACTAATTAGTCAACTATTATTCTACATCCTCATAATTAACTCCCAAAGCAAACTTCAGCATGTTGTCGATCATCACACCTCAACTGCTGCAAATCAATATAAACCCACATTCACACTGATCGTAAACACCCAATTCCGCCCTCTCATGCACCACAGCTCAGGATACTCCCGCATGCTCCAGGGCTCCCAATTAGGAACGTTGATTCGTTCCCAGGACCGGTTGGACCTCATTTTCCAGCTTGACTGTCTGCTTGGGAAAAAGCGCTGAGCTTTTAATTCCCCACTTCGACAGGCGGTAACCCAGCCCGGTTCCCAGACAACCGAAACCATATTTAATACTGCGCCGAAGATTAATCGATGAAGCCTCCGCAAAATACTTCGTAGGACAACTCACCTCTCCGATGGTGTAGCCATACCAAAAAATCTGCGCCAACATTTGGTTATCAAAAACGAAGTCGTCAGAATTCCTGCTCGTATCAACTTTTTCCAGCAGTTCTCGCGAGAAAGCGCGATAACCGGTGTGATATTCCGAGAGCTTGGCTCCCAATAAAATATTCTCCGCCAGTGTCAGAAATCGATTCGCCACGTATTTCCAAAGCGGCATACCCCCCTTAAGCGCATAGTTACCCAAAATACGACTTCCCAGCACGCAGGGATGCAGGCCATTGCCAATGATTGAAACCATGGCCGGAATCAACTTCGGCGTGTATTGGTAATCGGGGTGTATCATGATTACAATATCCGCCCCCGCCTCCAGTGCGAGTCGATAGCATGTCTTCTGATTCCCGCCATAACCCTTGTTCACTTCGTGGACATGCACCCTAATTCCGGGAAGTGTCTTCGCCACCGCCACCGTGTCGTCCTTGCTTTTGTCATCCACCAGGATAATTCCGTCCACCACCCCCTGGTCCATCACCTCGTGATAGGTGCGACGCAAAGTTTTGGCGGCATTGTAAGCCGGCATGACTACGATGACTTTTTTATTTTGAAACATGACGATTCCGTTCCATTAAAGTGGACGCAGGGCAAAAACCGAAACAGATTGCCCACCCCGCCCCAGATTTGCCTGAGAAAATGCACAATCACCTAGTGGTTGAGAAGCTTAAAAATATAATACACGTTCGGCACTTAGTGTCCCGACATTAGAGACACGATAGTGTCATGCAAATGGACATAGTATTTCTAGGTCAATAAGGTCATTAGGATTTCCAATACAAGATTCATTAGGATTTCCAATACAGGGCTTGCCAGATTTAAGTACTTACTACATGAACATGTAATGGTTCCACTGATTCAGATTTTGGCACGCTGATTGCGATCAAAACGGGAAAGCTGGTTCTAATTGACGGTTAATTAAGCGGAATTCTTTGAGTCAGCAGGCGGAAATGGGATTTCTGGAGCAAGTATTGCTTCCGTGAGATGCCATGTGTGATCTGAAAAACATTTCCGTGGAAGTCCTTATTAGTGAAGTAGAAAACTGGCACGAATGGTCCGAAACAGAAGCAACTAAATGAACAACAAATCATCATTACGCTCTTCAAAGCAAAAAGCCGGCTCAGCCGCAGTTGTCACCGCATTAACGCTGGCGATAGTGCCAGCAGCCATGGCTGATACGACCTGGATCAGTACTTCCAGCACTGCCTGGGCGACCACTGGAAATTGGACTGGCGGTGTGCTGCCAAGTGCTGGCGCAACCACACTGGCGATTTATGCAGACAGCTCAACGATTCAGCACTCAGTAGATTTAGGCGGCTTTGGGCGAGTCGCAACCGGCATAAGGTTTGATGCCTTCTCAGGTGGCTCTGGTTTCGTTTTTAGCAGCAGTTCCAATCCTGGCCCAGGATGGTTCCTGCGGGCGGGAGGCACGGCCAATGGCATCATTAATAATGATGACAATACTCAGACCTTCAACGTGCCAATGAAACTCACCACTAGTGCTGGTGGTGTAGGAGCAGGCGCTGCAATGACTTTCAATGCAGCGGGAGGTAACCTGCTCTTCAACGGCGTTAACCAGTCCTCAGCCCCTTGGACCATCAACCTCAATGGTGCTTCCGCCCTTACCCTCACTGCTGCGGCGGGAAAGACGATCACAATTGGAACAACAAGCGGTGGTCAGATTGTCAATACAAACACAGGTACCTTCTCGGGATTGATTAAAAACGGGGCAGGCAAACTTGTTCTTGGTGGCACAGCTGCAAATACATTCGTTGGAACAAATGTCATTCAACAGGGCACCATAACCGCCGCGAAGGTGGATGCATTGGGATCCGGCAATGCTTTAAAGGTTACCGGCACATCGACTTTTGAAACTGGAGGCTTAAACCAGCACATTGGCCCAATGGATTTGCAAGGTAACCTTACGATTGACCTGGCTAACAGCGGTACCGTTTCTATTGATGACAGTAAAGCCTTTGATTGGACCAGTTTTAACCTTACAATCATCAATTTCACTCTCGGTTCGAGCACTCTTCAGTTCGGCACAGACAATACCGGCTTTACCCAAGCACAACTGGACGATATCGTCTTCGCTGACTTTGGCAATGCTCACGGTCAGATTGATGCGACCGGTCTTGTCACTCCTGTGCCTGTTCCTGAGCCTTCCACTCTGGCACTCGGACTGTTCGGCGGCATCGGTATGATGTTCCTGTTCCGTCGTGTCCGTGGTGAGAAGTGATCTTGATTATCACATATTAAACAAAAGAGGCCTTCAGCGATGAAGACCTCTTTTTTTCTTGTTGCCACCTGATTTGAGCCATAAGAAGCACTTACAACTAATTGACCTCTCATTTGCAAACTGCTAATGCTATTACACAAACTGCGTACTGTGCGTTTCGATGCACAGGCTTGTAGTTGAAAATTCGTTACTCCATATTGCCTTTATGAAACACGCTCGAGTCCGGCCCGGTTTTGCATACCGCGCGTTTACGCTGATCGAACTCCTTGTAGTTATTGCCATTATCGCGATTCTTGCGGGGCTCCTCTTGCCTGCGCTTGCCAAAGCAAAACTGAAGGCGCAGCGAACTGCGTGCACAAGTAACATGCGGCAGTTGGGATTAGCCTTTGTGATGTATGCCGACGATAGCGGAGGCTTTATTGCTCCTGCATACCCGATCGGCACTTCTCCTCTCACTCCTACTACTGGCGTAAACCCTTATACCTGGTGTCCCGGCAATTGTGCTGCGTCGGGCCCCAACGCTACATATGGCCCACCACCCCTCTATGATGGCACCAATCAATATGCGTTGGAACAAGGCAAGTTCTGGCCCTATGTGAAGAGTGCCGGAGTATATCATTGTCCAGCAGATAAAAATAATTGGAGGGGTGTACCAGTCTTGCGCAGTTTGTCCATGAATGGTTGGGTGGGCGGCATAGCATACGGTGAAGGAGGAAATCCCAGTTACTGGCAATCCCCATCCGGTCTGACTCATACGTTTTTTACGAAAAGCATCCAAATCACCAAACCCTCGGAGACATGGGTATTGATAGATGAGGACACCAGCAGCATCAATGACGGCATGTTCCTGGTTGATCTAACTGGTGCCAAATTTCTCGATGCTCCTACACGGCGCCACGCCAATGCGTTCTCCTGGAATTTCGCGGATGGCCATGCCGAGATATTCAAAATGAATGATACCAATACCACTGCTCAATGGACTTCCCCCAGTGGGATTGGCACACCCAATATTGACTTGCAGAAAATCATCAGGTTTACGACATATTAACTGATTGTTCTCCGAGTCGCGAACCGATGCTTGGTTGTGCAGGTTTTATTGTTTGCTTTCGGTCGTTTCGATTCAAATTCCTTCTTGCAACTAAGTCTCAATTGGCATAACTTGCTTCCCAGTGAACGGATCTGTGCAATCATCGAACGTCGTTCGGGAAGGTCAATGTGCCCAACCCTCCATCTGCCCGCTCAGCCGGGTTCAGGCAGGCACAGTCGTTTGCATCAAACAGCTTTCCGCTCCAGAAGAAATCACCGGTCGCCTGCGCGAAATGGGTTTCTGTGAGCAACAGACCATCAAACTGATCAGCCGCAACGGAAATCTAATCTGTCAGGTCTGCAATGCCCGTCTTGGAATCAGTTCGCAATTGGCTGAATCCATCATGGTTGAACCGGTTTCCTCACGTCTCAAAGTGGCTTAAGCCCTATGTCTGATGCCATCCAGCCGCTGACCTCGGTCGCTGTCGGAACCACGGCAACTGTCACGGATATAAAACTTCCTTCTACCAGTCGCCCCCGATTGATGGAAATGGGATTACTCGTAGGCACTCCCGTCGAACTCGTCCGCTTTGCGCCGCTCGGTGATCCCGTGGAAATTAAAGTCCGTGGATATCATTTGACCTTGCGCAAACACGAGGCGGACCAGATCTGGGTAAAACCTTTGGCTCCCAAGCCTTGAACCCTGCACTCCCCAGCCAATGAGTTCAGGACCTGCCAACACGGATGAAGGGGTATCTCGTCAATCAAACGAACCACCCGGTTTGGGCGATCAACGTCCGGCGGCTGCGTCTGAAAACTACGTCATTCTCACTGGAAATCCAAATTGCGGAAAGACCACTATATTTAATGCCCTTACCGGTCTGCGGGCCAAAGTAGGGAATTATGCCGGCGTCACTGTGGAACGCAAGGAGGGGCGTCTCATGGGAAGTCCGCCGGAAATGGGCATCAAGGTGCTGGACCTGCCGGGCACGTACAGCCTGAGTCCACAATCTCTGGATGAACAGGTCTCCCGCGATGTACTTTTGCATCGTCTGCCACAACTCCCGGCTCCTGCGTTGATTGTGATCGTGGTGGATGCGTCAAACCTGCAGCGTAATCTCTACTATGCAACCCAGGTTATTGAATTGGGCTACCCCACCCTCATCGCTTTAAACATGATCGATGTGGCTGAGAGCAACGGCCATCAGATTGATATCCAGGCGCTCGCCAAGTCCCTCGGAACTGCAGTAATTCCCCTGGTCGCAAGTTCCGGCAACGGCATTCCGGAAATGCGCGACCGAATACTTTCTTGTCTGCGCTCGAAGCCGCCAAAGACAACCCCCCGCCAATTCGCTGATCTGCCGGCATCCTTTTCGAAGGAAACGGCAGACATCGCTTCCCAGCTTGCCATTACTTTTCACGAGCATCGCACCCAGGCAACCGCTGAAGCCTTGCTTATTCTGAGTAATGAAAAGGCCATTGCCTCCAGTCTTGAACATTATCCTGCCCATATTCTTCAGGCCGTCGAAGCCGCACGCCAAAGATTGGATGCCGCACAGATCGATTGGCGGGGTGTTCCCATCGAAGCCCGTTATACGAGCGTCGCCAAAATTTATCAGGAAGTGGTGACGGAGACGCAACTCGATCAGGAAAGCTTCAGTGACAAACTCGATGCCATCCTGACCCACAAGGTGTGGGGCACTTTAATTTTCTTAGGGATCATGGCGCTGATGTTTCAAAGCATCTTCAGCTTTGCGCGCATCCCCATGGATGCCATTCAGGCCGGAGTCGATTGGTTTGGGGGATGGGTAGGCCGCTCGATCCCTGCCGGGGATTTGAACAGTTTGTTGGTGGGCGGGATCATTGCCGGCGTTGGTGCCGTGATTGTTTTCCTGCCGCAAATTCTTTTGCTGTTTCTATTTATCGGGCTTCTGGAAGACACGGGCTACATGGCACGCGCTGCATTTTTAATGGATCGTTTGATGAGCAAGGTCGGGCTGCACGGCAAGAGCTTCATTCCCATGCTCAGCTCCTTCGCCTGCGCCATTCCAGGAATCATGGCCACACGGACGATAGAAAGCCCCAAAGACCGACTCGTCACTATCCTGGTCGCCCCCTTGATGAGTTGCTCTGCGAGATTGCCAGTTTACACCCTGCTCATCGCTGCCTGCATTCCCAATAAACGCTTCCTGGGATTCCTCCGGTTACCTGGCCTCACCATGCTATCCATGTACCTGCTTGGGATTGTCGTTGCTTTGCTGATGGCCTGGCTTTTCAAAAAGACTTTGCTCAAGGGCGAGACACCCATGCTTATTATGGAACTCCCGCCTTACAAACGGCCACTCGCCCGGGTCGTTCTCCGGCACATGTGGGATCGCTCGAGATTGTTCCTGCGCCGCGCGGGAACTGTCATTCTTGGCATCAACATACTGCTTTGGTTTTTGGCTACCTATCCGCGCAGTGCTGAGTTGAACCAAAAGTATGACCTGCAACGCCAGGCGATTCTCGCAGCAGTATCGAAGTCGCCAACCGACTCCAATGCAGCCACCGAAAAGCTCGCGGAGCTCGAGAAGGAAGAAAGCGGTGCCAAACTCCGTTACAGCTTTGCCGGACGCATGGGGCAATTTATCGAGCCGGCCATCGCACCACTGGGATTTGATTGGAAAATCGGCATCGGCATCGTTGCGTCCTTTGCGGCTCGTGAAGTTTTCGTAAGCACCATGTCAACGGTGTACAATCTTGGCAAGGCTGAAAGCTCAGAAAGCATCACGCCCAGTCTGGCGCAGACTTTAACGAAGCAGACACGTGCCGACGGCAAACCGATTTATACTCCTTTGACCGCCGTCGCCTTGATGGTCTTCTACGTCTTTGCTCTTCAATGCGTAAGCACAGTAGCCGTGGTTCGCCGCGAAACCAATTCCTGGAAATGGCCGGCGTTTCAATGGCTCTACATGGGAGCGCTTGCCTGGTTGCTTGCCTTCATTACATACCAAGGCGGGCGCCTGCTTGGTTGGGAATAAACTTTTTCATTCGCCGAAACGAGCCTGCTCCCTCACCGACCTGCTGCTGAACGATTGGTTCTTTCGCCTCAAATCTCTTACTCTACATAAATATGTTAGGGTGCTGGACTACTTGTGTCTTGACTTCCCCATAGCCGGTTTCTATAACAATAAAGTTCCCCGTAGTAAACGTTGCATGGCATGGCCCTGTCGCTAACCCGTCATCAAGTCTATGACCTCTATAAAAAAGTGTTTACTCTTAACTCGTATTCAAAACTTGAATATTACACCCCTTGTCGTTTCCCGGTTCCTGACGAAATACGCCGCCTTTGCCAGCAGTATTTTGCTTGGAGCAACGGTTTCTGCACAGGCTGGCAGTTTCGTCACTGATTTCAATTCCGGTGTACCCGCAGGGTCTGCTGTGTTTGGAAACGCGGTGGTCTCCACGAATGGAGGGTTTTCGAATAGCGGCTGTCTTAAATTAACAACCACAACTGCCAGCCAAACTGGAACCTTTGTTATCACAAATGATCTGGACGCAGGCCAACCAGTGGTGAGTTTCACCGCTTCGTTCAAAGCGCTGGTGGGTGGCGGTTCTGCGGCGGACGGGTTTAGCTTTAATTTTGCTCCGGATCTGCCGTTTGGAGTTTTCCCACTGGGGGAAGAAGGCGCAGGCACCGGCTTGACAGTGGAATTCGACACATTTCTTAATACAACAGATCCCAACGATGCTGCTCCTTCGATCGACGTCAAGGTGGGCGGGTTTGAAGTGGCAACCGCCTCTTTTCCAGGAATCAGGGCCAATGCATTCGTCGATGTTGTCATTCAACTCAATCCTGATAGCACCCTGGACGTTTATTACGATGGCGTACCAGTTTATACCAATTTGTTCGTGAGCCTTTCACCAACTACCGGTGGGCACTTCGGCTTTGGCGCTCGCACCGGGGGACAAAATGATAATCACTTCATAGATAACCTGAATATAACAACTTTCACAAATGCCCAGCCATTTGTACAATCGTTTGCCCCTATTGGCAGAAACGTGCGCGGAGACAGTCCAATTAACATCACCCTTTCTGATAATACCAGTTCGGTGGATACGAACACGATTGTGCTAACGTTGGATGGCACTAATGTCGCTTCCAGCATCACTCAATCTGCTCCCAGCACCCTGATCAGCTTCACTCCGCCAGCCCTCTTCACGTCCGGTTCAACCCACTCGGTCAGTTTGACTTTTGCGGATAATGCCACCCCAACGCCGAATACGAACACCTTTCAATATGGGTTCACCGTCGCTACCTATACCACTCTCCCCACCAACCTGATCGCTACGCCATCGCTCGTGAGCGCCAATCCCGGATTCACCATCCGTGTCAGCCAGATCGATGTAAACCTTGGGCCAACACTACAGCGCGCGGAAAATCAACTCGCCAACCGGCTCATTGACCCGACCACCAGCCTGCCCTACACCAATTTGGCAACTCCAAATCCCATCGATGCCAGTTTTATCTATCAGGAAACCAACACACTCAACTATTCATTGACCTTTGATCAAGGCAACTTCACGCCAGATATCTCCATGCCAGGTATTCCTGGGACTACAGGTGGAGCGACCAACATTGCCTTGGATGCCGTTACTTACTTACATTTGACTCCCGGCCTCTACACTCTCGGAGTAAACAGTTCCGACGGTTTCAAACTGACCGAGGCGGCGAATGCAGACGTCTTTGCCACGCAGGCCCGTGCCTTTGATGGCGTCCGGGCAGCGGCAGACTCCACCTTCACATTCGCCGTCACTCAGACTGGTTACTATCCGTTTCGCGTGATTTACTTTGCTGGCGGATTGGAACCGGCGAATCCCGGAACAACCGATCCGAGCCTCGAATTCTTTTCAACGGACGTAAATGGTGTCAAAACGCTGGTCAATGACACCAATGTGGCCGGCTATATCCCTGCATTTCAGGCCGCAGCCACCAAGCCCTATATTTCCGTACTCAATCCGGCGCCAGGTGATACCGGCGTTCCCCGTGCCGCCACGATCAACGCGACTCTGGTTGACGGCTCCATTACCGTTCAAACGAACACTATCCAAATCCAGTTGAATGGGGTGGTTGTTACACCGGCGATTACTTCAGGCGGAGCTGGCATCACGAGTGTGCAATACCAACCCGCCACACCTTTGTCCCCCAACTCCACCAACACCGTCCAAATCGCCTTCACAGATACCAGCTCTACTCGTCGTACAAACTCCTATCAGTTCGTGGTTGAAAACATCCTGACCCAGCTTTGGGCGATTCCCCCGGCATCCGCCGCCAATCCAACCTGGGCAAAATGGATCACTTCAGCTGGCACGGAACGCGGCCTGGCGTACAATCCAAAGACCGGCCATGTGCTGGTTATCAGCCGGAATTCCGCCACCGGTGCCGACGGTCCGAATGCTTTGGGCGTAGGTGTCTTCGATGGCAATACCGGTCTTTATATCAAGCAGCTAAATCTCGGCACCATCGCCTCCACAGGAGTAGGTACGTTTAAGTTAAACATGATTGATATCGCTGACGATGGAGCCATCTATGCATGCAATCTGACAACCTCATGGGCCACCGTTCCACTGATCATCTATCGCTGGCAGGATGAGAACTCGACGCCAACAACTGCCTTTAGCGGGCTTGCGCTCGGTGGCTCGACACGGTGCGGCGATGATTTTGTCGTCCGCCGTTCTGGTGCGGGCACCCAGATCCTCGTCTCCGGAAACAGTGCTGTAAATACGGTACCGATTTTCAGCACGACTGATGGCATCAATTTTACCGGCATAGCTCTCAGCGTTGCCAATTTGCCGAATGCCAGTGTTCGTTTGGGCCTCGCCTTTGGTTGCGGCAACACATTCTACGGCCAAACCACCGCCAACTCCACGAAGTTCGTTTCATTTAATAGCCCTACGTCAACTGTCGCCAGTCTGACTGCATCCTATGCCATCTATGATAAACAGGGCTCGCCTGGGTTTGGCCCAATCGGCGTGGACATTGCCAATCAACGTCTCATTGGAGATTTGACGCTCCCGAATACCGGCTCGTCTCATTCGATGAATCTGTTCGATTTAAATGCTCTCGTCGTCGCCCCCACAACCAACAGCCCGGTGGATGCCAAACCATTTGCCGTCTCGGTTGGCACTTTTGGAACCGGCTCGGTTGACTTCACTCCTGATGGCAGCCGGCTCTATACTCTGGACAGCGGCAGCGGCATCATCGCCTTTAGCCTGGCCCCAAAACTTGCTGCGCCCAGCATCTGCAGCCAGCCGCAAAATTATATCGTCCCGCGCGGCGGCCTTGGATTCTTCGATGTGGGTTCCATCGGTTCACTTCAGAATTATCAATGGCGATTGAACGGAGCCAACCTGGCCGGCGCCACCAACCGGACCTTGGACCTTCCTAATGTTCAATTGGCCAACCTGGGAAATTATACTGTCGTCATAACGAATTCTCTCGGCCTCATCACCAGTTCCATCGCCGTGCTGGACTTCCCGCTTGTCATCACCAATCAGCCAGTGAGCCAGGTGGTCGCTGTTGGCGGCGCCGCCAGCTTCAGCGTGGCGGCTGATGGCAATTCTCCATTTACCTATCAATGGAGTTTGAATGGCACCAACGTTGCCGGAGCCACTTTATCATCTCTGACTATTAACAACGCTCAGCAATCCAATGCGGGCGGTTATACGGTGCTCGTCACCGACCCGCTTGGCCAAACCGCCACCAGCCTGGTAGCAAGCCTTACGGTTGGAACCTTGGGAAATGGCACCGGTCTGAATGGCGATTATTACTCCAACCAGCTTAAGACTTTTGCCAGCTCTCCTGATCTCAACCGTATCGATCCCACCATCGATTTCGACTTCGGCTCAGGCTCACCCGATCCTTTGATAACCGTCGACAACTTTACTATTCGTTGGACCGGTCAGGTGCAACCGCTTTATTCGCAAACTTACACCTTCTACACTCGAACTGATGATGGTGCCAGGTTGTGGGTGAACGGACAAAAAATCGTCGATCGTTGGATTGACCAAGGTCCCACCGAGGCGAGCGGCACGATCTCTCTCGTCGCTAATCAAAAGTATGATATCATCATGGAATATTACGAACACGCTGTAGGTGCTGTGGCACAATTAAGTTGGTCCAGCCTAGGCCAGGTTAAACAAATTATTCCGCAAACCCAACTCTACCCGGGCGTATCGGCTCCCAACCCCAAGCTCACTGCTGCAGGAGTAAGCAATGGTACTAATCTCATTCTGAATTGGACGGGATCTTACACCCTGCAAAGCTCCCCCAACGTCGAAGGACCATACGTCGATGTCACAGGCTCAACGAGTCCGTACACCAATGACCTCACTGCCAATCCGCAAATGTTCTTTCGATTGATTAGCGAATAAGGAACGATTGGTTTTAAGTCAGTAAGCCGGAGCATTTCTGCTCCGGCTTTTCTTTTTTTAACACTCATGTGAGGAGGTAATGCTGCGATGAAAAATTCACTGCCTCGAAAACCACCAAAAGTGTCCAATAATGATGCACAAGTCGTTATATTAGTGAGACTTACATGAACATGTAGCAAGAAAATTTCACCTTTTAGCTCAAACACAATTGACCTCCCCATTGTCAAGCTGCTTTAATTATTCTTATGAGTATCTACCTACCACTGGCCTTAGCGGCAGCGTTTTTCGATTAGTAGGAAGATTCCAAAAAAATATTTAACATTCATGAAAAAATACGCCTACACTCGACTATCGGTCTTTCCTTCCTTTTGGAAGAAAAGAAAATTACTATCCCTTGCTGTCTTGACGGTTTTAAGTTCGCTCTGCGCGAGCAACCTGATGGCAGAAACCGTTTATGTTACAGCCCGGGCTCTGATCTCACCCTCTAATACTACTGGCGCGGGAGCAAACCAGGACGGCACTTACTCCGAAACGGGCATAACCCTCGGCGATACAAGCGCAAAGAGCTCGGTTGCCGACGCTCCTTCCACACGGGGTGGTTCCAGGGCATATACATCAAGCCCGCTGGTCACCTCTCAAAGTGCGGGTATAGACATTAAGCCCGTCTTGGCCATTGGAGGGGCGGCTTACCTGATTGAATACACTTTCGATAGTTCCGCTAACAACGTGACTACGAATGCCATCTTTTCAGCATCCTGCACGGGAGGCACATTATCATTCTCCAGCACGGACAAATTTCAGAGGAAGTATGGTACCAAAACCTGGCAAACCGTCGGGTACATCACCAACGCTGTTGGTAATTTGGCTCCGACTATCAGCTTTCGTTATTCAAGTGGAAGAATATCTTCAGCCGAAAACAACCGACTTATTGTGGACTGCTTCCGGTTCACTCTGGCACAACTTTGCCAGAGCGTCGCCTCACCTTCCATTGATGGTCCTGTCGCTATCGGTCAGACTGCTGTGACTGTTACCGGAGTGGCAGCCAATGCCACGGACGTCTCAATTTATCAAATTACTGCCAGTGGAACGCAAAAAATTGGCGAAAAGGCCTCAGGCCTCGTCGCCGGTAACAATTCGATTCCTGTAACCGGTCTGGTGAAACTTGCTCAAATAGCAGCAACTCAAACCATTGCTGGCCAGGAGAGTTGCGTGCCTAGCACAGGACTGTTCGTCGGGGGAGGCGCCAATCCTAGTGTTCGCATAGCTCTGAGCATCCGGGAAACATCCAGCACCGGCCCAGTTGGCCAAACTGGTAATACCGGCAGTGGGATCGTACATTTCCTGGGCGCGACCCAAGTCTCATCACAAGCTCCCATTGATGCTCCTGTGTTTTATCCGAGTAACACCTGGCAGACGGTCTCCTTCCAATACGGCACAGCAACCGTTGGCGATGTTCCAACTGCTTTCGGCAACGCACTTCCAGGCTCTGGCTATGCTGCCAACGACTACGTGGATATTAAGGTTTATGCCTACGAAACGATTAACGGCTCAACCGCTTACTCGGCGAATCCAGTGTTTTCGGCAGGGAACGGTTACACGTCCAGCAACGATGTTTACCGGGTCCAATGGACTTGGGATGCAGTTCCTGGAGCAACCGGTTACCGCCTGCTTCGTCAGACTAACTTTTTTGGATACAATGATTACCGTGACGTGACCAACAACAGCTATACTGATTCGAATACGGGCTGGACTGTTGGATCACCAACGCTCACTCCAAACAGCATCCCTCTCTCACCTTCCATCCAATGGAATCCTACAGTCGGCAATGCCAATAACATTGCTACTTCATGGGGAATTTTAGATTCCATTGACTTTGCAATCAATGGCACCGATTCCGGACCATTCGATCTCTATATCGACAATGTCCAAAATGGAACTACTGTCTTCCAAACTTTCGAAAATGGTACATCTATCTTCCGCCAGCCCTCATTCTCGGGAACTACAAGCGGAAATATATTGGCTAATCCGAATGTTTCCGCCGTTACCAATATCATTGCCGATACCGGCACTAACTCACTCCACGTCCGCTTCCAGTTTAGCGGCACGAATAATACGAAGTGGCTCAGGTTTACCACATCTGGAGCCGATCCGATGGTGAATATGACGGACCCAATCTCGTTCCGCATGCTCCTGTTGCCGGTTGGCGCTCAACAGCCCCAAGCGCCTCCTGGTAAAATCAACGCAGGCATGGATGCAAAAAGTCACGTCATCCTCAATTGGACAGGCTCTTACACTCTGCAAACTGCTACGAGCGCAAGCGGTCCATATACTGATGTGGCCGGACCGGTCTTGAATAGCCCATATACGAATACGTTCAGCGGTGCGCCCAGATTCTTCCGACTTCGCCAATAAGCGCACAGCAAAGATTGGTTCTTAACGACAAACCGGGACGCAAGTCCCGGTTTTTTTATTTCTCCAAGCCTAAAAGGTCGACATTTTGACCGAAGCGTGGGCATACCTTCGTATCATTTTTGTATTAAACCACTTACATCCATAAATATTCCTTTTCGTTTTTATACAAATTCCTCCATCTTGGTGTCTATAGGTCGGAAACATTAAAAGTGAGCGGTAATAGCAACATCTGGTGTCAGAAGATTTATGAGGCTAAAGCCTCAGGGTTAATCCTTTATGGTCGCGCCTTAGGTCTCTCTCACAGCGAAGCTGAAGACGTGCTTCAGGAGACCTTTCTGGCCTTGATCCATAAAGAGGAGATCCCCAAGGAACCGGAGTACTACTGCCTTCGCAGTTTTCGCAACCGTGCTCTTAATTACCGCCGAGGTCTCTGGCGCCGATTGAAACGTGAACTGGAATCACATCATTGGTTCGAAAAGAGTTCGACGGAATCACCACATGAGCGCGCAGCCATGAAATGTCTCGCGGAACTGCCAACGGAGCAGCGCGAAGTAATTGTTTTAAAGATCTGGAATCAACATACTTTCGAAGAAATTGCCAACCTGTTCAACCTATCACCGAATACCGTCGCCGGAAGGTATCGTTATGGTTTGCAGAAGCTTAGAGTCTGCTTGAAAGGAGAAAATTATGAACGACTGGAGTCAATTGGAGAAGGAGTTGCAATCATGGATTCCCCGTCCGCCCTCGGATAAAATCAAGCAACAGTTATTTCCCGAGGCCATGCTGCTTCAGAGCCGACCGCTGACCTTTCCTTTTTGGTCCTGGTTTGCCCCTGCTCTCTGCATGCTAATCTTAGCCTGCACCATCTGGCTTTCTCACAACGATGTCGCCGGACACTTACCCCTTACGTCCAGCAACTCCAATATGTTAGTCAGCTTATCTGATCACAAATTGCTCCCCGGTTTGGCTGCCGACCGCCAATGTCAGGAATGGAACGTATTATCTGCCACATTCATTCTGGCCAGCCTTACCATGCCTGACCGTAATTTGCTTACATTTATCTCTTCCACCCCAACTTGGAGGGAGGGAAACAGCTTATCCACCACTTTTGATTGGACAAAAACCCCTTCTTCCCTGTCAACTACCGGCTCTTTTCCCTCGTGGAAGACCAATATCGAGAAACTTTAATTAATGAGTGCTGATAATTTAAAACCTACTGACAAACCCAAAACAGCAGTACAGCCGCCTAAGGTGATTGTGCCGCCGCTGTTTCGTAAAGTCGATTGGCTGACTTTCGCCCTTACCGCCATCCCAATTTTTATTGGGTATATGCTGACCTTGGCGCCCGACCTGACACTTGAAGATTCTGGCGAGTTGGCTACTGGCTCCTTTTACGCCGGGGTTCCCCATCCTCCTGGTTATCCTCTCTGGACTATTTTCACCTGGGTTTTTACCAAGCTTATTCCTTTCTCAAACACTGCCTATCGAGTCTCGATTGCTTCTGCTTTCTCCGGGGCGGTAGCTTGCGGACTGCTCTCCCTGATCGTTTCTCGAGGCAGTAGCATGATGATCGAAAGTATCGAAGAATTTAAGGGCATTTCCCGCCGGGCGGAAAACGCCATCTGCCTGGTTTCCGGTTTTGCAGCAGGCATGCTTCTCGGTTTTAACGGATACATGTGGAGCCAGTGCGTCATTGTCGAGGTATATCCCTTCAGCGTGATGTCCCTCATGGGCATGGTTTGCTGTCTTTTGCGATGGATTTATGCTCCGCAGCAACGGCGCTACCTTTACTGGGCATGGATTCTCTTCGGGATTTGCTTTACCAACCATCAAACTCTCATTGTGGCAGCCATGGGTCTTGAAATCGCAATTCTTGCTGCTCAACCCAAACTCGGACGAGATCTGGCCCTCGCCAACTCCGTGGTCTACCTCATTGGGTTGGTTGCCTTGAGCACAAAGCTGCTCGGTGATTTCCAACCCAATCAAATGGTATTAATCATTTACCACATCGTAGGCGTTTCCTCGATCATCACCTGCGGTTGGCTGACGCTTACCACGAAAAAACTCGGCACTGAAATACTGCCGGTGATCATCATGTTCAGCCTCTTTGTAGTTGGCGCCGCCCTTTATCTCTGGATGCCCATCTCTTCCATGTCCAATCCCCCTATGAACTGGGGCTATCCTCGTACCGTTGAAGGTTTCATTCATGCCCTGACCCGTGGTCAGTATGAAAAGACCAACCCAACCAATTTCTTCAACGACCCTCAGCGGTTTTTCATCCAGCTCGGCATGTATTTTGATGGAGCCCAGGAAGAATTTAACTACGTCAGTTTATTAATCGCACTGGTTCCCTTCTTCTTCTTCTTGAAAATGCAGAGGCGTGAACGGGCCTGGCTGATTGGTCTTATTGGTCTCTGGTCATGCCTGGCTATCCTCCTGATGATCTTGCTGAATCCAACTCCGGATCGCGCCACTCGCGAACTGATCCGCGTGTTCTTTACTGCATCTTATACCGTGATTGCCATATTCGTTGGCTACGGTTTGACGCTCATTGCGGCCTCCTTGATCACAAATTATCAGCGTTTTCGATTGTGGGCTCTGGCAGGAGGCGCACTGGCAGCCGCATTGGCCCTGTATTCCCTCTCAACCACCACCTCGACCATCTTTGGCAATGTGCCGGACATGAATGGAATTCAGCAGTTCTTCTATGCCATAAAGAAAGCATTTGCACCGAACCAGTATGGCCTGCCTATTTTTGGCGGACTGATCCTGATCGGTTTGGCAGTTCTTTTCACAATATTGTGTTTGGTGTCAGTCAAAAAACCACTACTGCCGGTTGCTTTGGGAATTTTTGCCCTCCTCCCTCTCAATTCCATTCTCTCGCATTGGTCTGACAATGAGCAGCGTGGACATCTTTTCGGCTATTGGTTCGGGCACGATATGTTCACGCCGCCTTTTAGCATTTACCCCGAAATGACTAAGAATGCGGTTTTGTTCGGTGGCACTGATCCCGGCCGTTTTTGTCCTACTTATATGATTTTTTGCGAGAGCTTTATCCCCCCTCGCTGCAAACCTCTGGATCCTAAATTTGATCGTCGCGACGTTTATATCATCACTCAAAACGCGCTCGCGGATGGCACCTACCTTGAGTATATCCGTGCCCAATACAACCGCAGCACGCAGATTGATCCTCCATTCTTCCAGGAATTGTTGCGTTCGAAAAAGGAAAAGGAAGACAATTATAAAACGAACATTCTAGCTGGCCTCGCTTATAATGTCCTGGATAAACCGTTTCTGCGCTTGGGCGCAAAAATTGAAGCCCAGCGCCGCGCTGAAGGTGTATATCCTCCCAATGAAATCTACACTCCGACACCAAAGGACTCAGAACAATGCTTCCAGGAGTATCTGGGAGACGCCCAGCGCCGGTATGCTCATGACGAGCAGCGTCCTAATGAGGCAAAACAGATAAAACCGGGGGAGGACGTTCGGGTCATCGAAAATCGTGTTCAGGTTTCAGGCCAGGTCGCTGTAATGTCCATCAACGGCCTGCTGACCAAGACTATATTTGAGCACAATACTAATAATGAGTTCTTTGTCGAAGAGAGTTTTCCTCTGGACTGGATGTATCCCTACCTTACTCCCTTTGGCATCATCATGAAGATCAACCGACAGCCCCTGGCTGAATTCTCGGCTGACATCATCAAGAAAGACCATGATTTCTGGGCTAAATATTCAGAACGCCTTACCGGAAACGTGGTTACCAACGAGACGTCAGTCAAGGACATCGCTGCCTTTATTGAAAAGGTTTATCTCGAGCGCGATTTCAATGGATTTAAAGGAGATCGTAAATTCGTTCGTGATGACCAGGGACAAAAAGCCTTTTCGAAGCTCCGTAGTTCCATTGGCGGAATTTATGCCTGGAGAGCCAACAATTCACCACTGGGAACCCCGGACCACGAGCGCATGCTGAAGGAAGCCGACTTTGCTTTCCGCCAAGCCTTTGCTTTTTGTCCATACAGTCCAGAGGCCGTGTTTCGGTACGTTCAACTATTAGCCAGTCAAAACAAGCCGGAAAAATTGGATGATGCCATTTTGGTTGCGAGTACCTGCTTGAAACTCGATCCTTACAACACACAGGTGGAAGGTCTGGTTAAGCAGCTCAAGGAAATTAGGAAGGGCGGTTATACCATGGCTCCTCCGCAGAATGCTCCTCAACCCACAGCAAACATTCCGGCTTTGGAAAAAGAATGGGCAGCCAACCCTGTAAATTTCCAAGTCGGATTCAACCTTGCGGTTGCCTACCTGCAGACCCAACAGAACGACAAGGCATTCCAAATTCTGGACCAGATTCTGAATAGTCCCAAAGCTGACGCCAACGCAGTCCTTTCTGTCGCCAGATTATATGCTCAGCTTGCGAACTCTCCCAAATTGGAAATTGCGCTGGAAAAACTTGCAAAAATGGAGCCGGACTCCCCGGAAGCATCCTATGACCTCGCCGCGATGAAAACCGCGGTCGATAAGCCTGAGGAAGCCATTCAGGCATTACGTAATGCCTTGGCCGCGAACGCTAAACGGTTGGCAAAAGACCCTAAAGCCACCAATCTCTCAATTACTGCCAAAAATGATCCTCGGTTTGATAAACTACGGAAAAATCCGGAATTTCTGAAACTTGTCGATTCAAAGTAGTTAATCAAGTTTACCTTACATCATTGGTAAGCTTATGAGAGTTGCCCATAGGCAAATAATCATTTATTTTAAACAATATTGATTTATTTCCATAGGGAACAATTCGGTCATAATGAATAACACAATGCCAGAAGTTAAACCACCAACGGACATGGAGAGTGCGGAAACTCAAAATCAAGCCAAGGCTCTGGTGCCAGAGCCATTGTCCCCTGAACAGATTGAGGATCTGAAGACTCAAGCAGCCAAAGCGGACGAGAATTGGCAACGTGCTCTCCGCACAGCCGCCGACCTGGACAACTTCAAAAAACGTGCGAGCCGCGAGAAGGAAGAGGCCATCAAGTTCGCCAACGAGTCACTCATCAAGCGACTGGTGCCAGTACTCGACAATTTCGATGCCGCCATGGCCGCAGCCAACCAAGCCCAGGGAGGGTCGGTTCAGTCGCTGCAGACTGGCGTAAACATGATCCTTCAACAACTCAAAAACGCGCTCGCTGAATCGGGTTTGGAGGAAGTGGATGCCACCGGCAAAACTTTTGATCCAAATCTCCATGAAGCCATTTCTCAACAGGACAGCACTGAAGTCCCCGAAGGACAGGTTTTGCAACAATTGCGCAAGGGGTATAAATTGCGGGAACGATTGATCCGGCCTGCCAGTGTAATGGTCGCCAAAAAACCTGCTGCTTAGATCTTCCAATGGCTAAACGAGATTATTACGAGGTGCTCGGTGTCGAGCGCACTGTCGAATTCGAGGAAATTAAAAAATCCTACCGCAAACTCGCTGTCAAATTTCATCCTGACAAAAATCCAGGCGATAAGGCGGCCGAGGAGAAATTCAAGGAACTCGGTGAAGCCTATGAGGCTCTTAGCGATCCTCAGAAGCGGGCTGCGTATGACCAATACGGCCACGCTGCATTCGATCCCCGGATGCGAGGTGGTGGTGGCGGACGCGCCGGAGGCTTCCACGATCCTTCAGATATTTTCCGTGAAGTTTTCGGCGGCGGTGGTGGCGGCAGCATTTTCGAAGACTTGTTCGGCGGTGGGCGCAGCGATCCCACCCAACCGCAGCGTGGAGCCGATCTCCGGTACGATATGGAGATTTCGTTTGATGAAGCAGCCCACGGCGTTGAAAAAGAAATTACCGTTACCAAGCAGGACCGTTGCGACGTTTGCAATGGCACTGGCGCAGAGAGCGGTTCCAAGAGCAAAACCTGCCCCACCTGTGGCGGTCGCGGTCAGGTGATCAGTTCACGTGGCATTTTCAGCATAGCCCAAACCTGCCCTCGTTGCGAAGGTGCTGGCCGGGTCATCGAGAAGCCTTGCAAAGCCTGTAATGGCGCTGGTCGCCGTGAACGTACTACCAAGATCAAATTAAAGATTCCTCCTGGTGTTGACACAGGATCGCGTCTGCGTTCTTCCGGGAATGGCGAAGCTGGACTTCGAGGCGGTACTCCCGGTGACCTCTATGTCGTCCTCCACGTCAAGCCACACGAAATATTCCAGCGTGAAGGTGACGATCTGATCTGTGATGTGCCCATTAGTTTTGTTCAGGCTGCCTTGGGATCGGAAATTGAAGTCCCAACGCTGGCAGGTAAAACTCATATCAAAGTTCCTGCTGGAACACAACCTGGCACCACCTTCCGGCTTAAAGGTAAGGGCATGAGAAACGTTCAAGGATTTGGCTCAGGAGATTTGCACGTCCGTGTAACCGTCGAGGTTCCCGCGCATCTTAACAGCGCTCAAAAAGCGAAGCTGCAGGAATTCGCCGCCTTGTGCGATGAAACCGTCAATCCTCTAACCAAGGGTTTCTTTGAAAAGGCTAAAAACCTTTTCAGTTAATCTCAGTTCGTAATCAGAAGGAAATCTGTTCAATGCATAGATTCTATTTGCCACCAGAGGAATGTAAGGAAAACACATTAATTCTGACCGACCGCGAAGCGCATCACGCGCTGCAGGTCCTCAGGTTACGCGAAGGGGAAAAGCTGGTGGTGTTGGATGGTGCAGGACAGGAGATTCTGTGCGAGGCGCAAAAAGCGGAAAAGGATCAGCTGAAGTTAAAGGTCCTGCAACGCAATTTCCAGCCGCAGCTGCCTTATCAAATCACCTTGTTCCAGGCCATACCCAAGGGAAAAATCATTGAGACAATCATACAAAAGGCCACCGAACTTGGCGCTTTCCGCATCGTTCCCCTGCTCTCTGATCGCGTAGTTACCCAGTTGGATGATGAAGGGGCTGCCTCCAAGGTGGAAAAATGGAAACAGACTGCAATCGAAGCCATCAAACAATGTGGTTCGCCGTGGCTGCCGCAGGTCGATGCACCGGTAAGTCCGAAGGATTATCTGGCTCGCGGTGAAAAATTTGAACTGCCATTGATTGGCTCGCTTCAAAATGATTGCCGTCATCCCCGTGAATATTTCAAAACGTTCCACAACGAACGGAAGCGGCTCCCGAAAACTGTGTCGATTTGGATTGGTCCCGAGGGCGACTTCACTCCCGCGGAAATGAACCTCATCAAATCTGCGGGAGTGCTCCCCATCACTCTGGGCAAACTGGTGCTGCGTAGCGAAACCGCGGCCATTTATTCCCTTTCGGTTCTCAACTACGAGCTCCAGTCCAATTACGCTTAGTCTATTCAGCGGACTGCACCAGCACGCGGAAAGATTCTCCCAGATGCTCGGGATGCGTGAGAGTTTGAAATTGTCGGACCTTGCCGGAATTCCACGCTGCATGGTGTCCTTTCCGCTCAAAAATCCTTCCGGCGATCCGCGTCAAAAACTGCGCTTGCGACCATAGACCTTCCGTTTTCAATCCCTGACTTTCACCTGTCTTTTGAACAGCGCTGAAATTTACATGCGCAGTAATATCCTGGTTACCTGCGTCCGCCAGTAAATCATCTGATTGGTGGTGCCGATAATAACTCCTTAAAGTTCCATTTCTTCGCGCTGGAGTGAGGAACTGATCGGCTGTTAATCCATAATCAATAGCCAGCAATTTGCCGGACTTTAACTTGCCGGCTGCCTGCCTCCACCAATTCAGGGCCACAGGACAGACCTCGGTCGTGAATTCATCTGGCAAAACCGCGGTAAATTCCTGAGGAAGTTCCAGTAGAGCTCCCCCAATCTCTGGATTTGTTTGTGGCATGCGTGACCACGCAAATCTTCCACCTTCTAAAATCACCCCCCATTCAAACCACTTCCTTTCGCTGGCATCCCAACCCATTCGATGCACCGGCATTGCGTCCAATAATTCGTTGGAAAAAATCACTCCGTTGACGCCAGTCTCAGGCGTCTCCTGCCACGACCGATACCAACGAACCGACCGTGCCAATTCCCCCAAGGTGTCTGCCTGCCATCCCTGCCGCGCTTCCGAAGGCTCTATAATCCAATACTCCAGATTATCGGACAGCTGAGGTTGCAGCACCTTTATCTCCTGCAAAATGTCACGGGCCAACCGCCCATCATGCGCTCCCGCTTCCACGATCTGGCATTTTGCCACACTCAGAGCATACAGCCACTCGGAGAACTGAAATGCCAGCAATTCTCCAAAAAGGGCGCCCACACTCACGCTGGTATAGAAGTCACCCTTCCTACCAGGCGATACATCCTGTCGCTCATAGTATCCAAATTTGGGACAATACAGCGCCAGTTCCATGAAGCGCGAAAAGGGAATAATCCCCTTCACGAGCACCTCTTTTAGTATGATTTCATTGATGTCGCTCATTATGTAGTGCCGTCCGCATGCCTAGGCACACTATCTGCTATTTAGCTTACAGATTTATGGCGAAAATTGATGCATTCTTCAATTTAATGTTCGAGCAAAAGGCTTCCGACCTGCATCTGTCCTCAGGGAATCCTCCCATGCTCCGCATTAATGGCGAACTTCATCGTGTCGATTATCCTCCGCTGGAAAGCGACAATCTAAAGATGATGCTATACGAAATCGCCCCGGAATATAAGATTAAACTATTCGAAGAAACCGGTGATGTCGATTTCGGCTACGAAATCCCGAACATATCCCGCTTTCGTGCCAATTTCTTCAATCAAAAGAACGGTATTGGCGCGGTGTTCCGCCAAATTCCCAGCCGTGTGCTTTCTTTCGAAGATTTTGAAAAATTTGATGCGCCGTTGCCAGCAGTGTTAAAGAAGCTTTCCATGCTTCATAAAGGCCTGGTGGTGATTACCGGTCCCACTGGCTCGGGTAAGTCAACCACGCTGGCGGCGATGATTGATTATGCAAATAAAAATCGTCGCGACCATATCATTACCGTGGAAGATCCCATTGAGTTCGTCCACGAAAGCAAAAACTCGCTGGTCAATCATCGCGAAGTAGGCATTCACACCAAATCATTTGCGGCCGCGCTGCGCGGGGCTTTGCGTGAAGATCCTGACATCATTCTGGTTGGTGAGTTGCGCGATCTGGAAACGATTGAGCTCGCTATCACGGCAGCTGCCACCGGCCATTTGGTCTTCGGCACGTTGCACACCCAAAGCGCAGGTAAAACTGTCGATCGTATCATTGACGTGTTTCCGGCCGAGCAACAGAACAAAGTCCGTGCCACGCTGTCAGAAGCCCTCAAGGGCATCGTGGCTCAGAACCTTTTCAAGCGAATTGATAAGAAAGGTCGTGTTGCAGCGCTGGAGATTCTCGTGTTTACCACGGCGATCGCGAACCTGGTTCGTGAAGGCAAAACCCATCAAATTCCAGGCATGATCCAGGTGGGCAAGAAGCACGGCAACCAACCCCTTGACGATGCGATCATGGAACATGTGCGTATGAAACGCATTTCACCCGAGGAAGCCTACGACAAATGCCTGGATAAAAAGAAATTCCGTCACTTCCTGGCCACTCCGCCCGATGATGATGAAGTTTGAAATCCCTTTAAATTATGCGACGTCCTGAACTGGATTATATTCTCTCAACCATGTTGGACTCCGCCCCGGAGGTATCCGACCTTTTGTTCACCGTCGACAAGCCGCTCCAGGTGGAAGCAGCCGGCGAACTGGCTCCGGTCTCTTGCGATCCTCCGATTGAAAAACTCACCCCTTTTCAAACTGAGATGATTGCTTTGAATCTCGTTGGGGAAAATATCTGGAATATCAAGGACCTGCTTCGGACTGGCTCTTGCGATTCGGCTTACACCGTTATTGACAAAGCCCGCCTGCGTATCAACATTTTCTCCCAGCGCGGCAATTACTCCATTGTTCTTCGCAAGCTGAATACCAAAATGCCAACGCTGGAAGCGTTGCAGCTGCCTGAGATTATTTACCAGGTTCCCAATGAAAAGACCGGCTTGGTCCTGGTTACTGGTGCCACCGGCTCGGGTAAATCCACCACCATCGCTGCCGTCCTGAATGAGCTCAACCGGACCAGGGCCATTCATATCATCACCTTGGAAGACCCGGTGGAATTTGTTCATCCGCATGAGAAGTCTACTTTCAATCAACGGGAGTTGGGAAGCGATTTCGACAACTTCGCCAACGGCCTGCGCGCCGCATTGCGTCAGGCACCGAAGGTGATTCTGGTCGGCGAAATGCGCGACCGTGAAACTGTGAAAATTGCTTTGAGCGCAGCCGAAACCGGTCACCTGGTTTTGAGCACTCTACACACCGTCGATGCTGGTCAGACCATCAATCGTATCCTGGGTATGTTCGAGACGGACGAACAGGAGCAGATCCGGGTTCGCCTCGCAGATACACTGCGCTGGGTTGTCAGCCAGCGTCTTGTTCCAAGAATCGGCGGTGGTCGGCATGCCATTCTGGAAGTCATGGGCGCCAACCTCCGCACAAAGGAAACCATTGTTCAAGGTGAGAGCGAAGGCAAAAGCTTCTACGAAATCATCGAAGCCAGCCAACCGTTTGGTTGGCGAACATTCGATTATTCGGCTCTCGAAGGATATGAACAAGGGACCATCACCGAGGAAACTGCCCTGCTCTACTGTTCGAAACGAGGACCTGTTACTCGTGGCATCGATAACCTCAAAAAAGGCCGTGGTGAGAATACCCATCATATGAACAGCTTGAAAATGAAGCCTTCGGCGGAATTTGGGAAAGTCGCTCCGCCTCCAATCCCCACAACCCTCAAACTGAAATAATGCCATGGCTGAAGATTTCGATTTTGTTAGCGCGACAGACAAGCCGGCCCTGCTGGCTTTCTCCACGCCGGAGTGGCTTGAAATCGCCAAATCTGCGTTGATTGAACTGGGGTATAAAGTCCATACCGCGGCCACTCACAGTGACTTTGCCACACGATTTAGTCAGATTCGCTATCAAGTAGTGATTATTGAGGAGTGCTTTGCCGCGAACTCACTGGAGGAGAATTCCACCCTCCATCTCATCCAGGGCATGACCATGAGTCAGCGTCGCCATGCCACCGTGATTCTTTTCGGCACTTCCTTCCAAACTTTCACTCCCATGCAAGCCTTCCAGCAGAGTGTGCATGCGGTAATCAATGCATCGGAGCTTTTTCTTCTGAAGCAATTGATTGAAAAAGCGGTGGCCGATAATACTTTCTTCCTGAACAGCTATCGCGAGGCTCAGGCCAGCACCCATAACAGCTAATCCACGTTCCCGCCTTGGAATGTCAGAGTTGTCGTGGAGGAAAATCTCCCGCATACTAACATCCAGATGGCATTGGATCGATTGGATCAGGCACTTGTGGAGCGCGGCTTATGCGAAAGCCGTGAAAAGGCTCGTCGCGCCATCATGGCTGGCCAGGTCACCATCAACCAGCAACCGGCTAAAAAACCCAGTGACCGCGTCAAACAGGGTGACAATATAGCGTTGGCGTCGGGCGATAAATACGTAAGCCGGGGCGGGTTAAAGATGGAGCATGCCCTAAAGCATTTCGCCTTGAATGTTGCCGGATTAACCGCCATTGATTTGGGAGCATCCACTGGTGGTTTTACCGATTGTTTACTGCAAAATGGCGCAGCGAAGGTTTATGCTGTGGACGTCGGACACGGCCAACTCGCCTGGAAACTGCGACAAGACCATAGAGTCGTGGTCATGGAAAAGACCAATGCACGCGAACTGACACCCGCCCGCTTCCCTGCTCCGTTTTCCCTTGCCGACCTGATTGTTATTGACTGCTCTTTTATTTCTCTGAGTAAGATTCTTCCTGTTGCGATTGCATTGCTCCGGCCTTCCGCTAACATAGTCGCCTTGATCAAGCCTCAGTTCGAAGCTGGGAAAGCGGAAGCGGATAAAGGCAAAGGCGTGATAACCGATCCCGCCATTCACGCACGGGTGTTGCGGGAGCTTGAACAATTCGTAAGTGAACAACCTCTGGCCGAATGGCGCGGGTCTACGGAATCGCCCTTGCTCGGGCCGGCCGGCAATAAAGAATTTTTTGCGTTGATTGAAAAAACTGGCCAAATCAATTAAACGGGTCGGATTCATTGGGAATTCGGAAAAGGCTGCCAGCAGCGGCTTTATATCCAAAGCCGCACAGATTATCTCACGTGGCGGCCGACAAATCTGCAGCGACCCGGTGACCGCCCGGATGGCAAATCTCAAAAGTAAGATTTATCGAGATGCTGCGTCGCTTGCCAAGAACGTTGATTTACTATTGGTCTTTGGTGGTGACGGAACAATGTTGCGTGCCGCCAGCGAAATCGCTGGATCAACGACTCCAATCCTTGGCATCAATTTAGGCGGACTCGGATTTCTTACGGCCGTTTCCTCAAACGAAATCGAGAATGCCCTAAAGCGAATCCTGCGTGGAGAATATGAAATTGAATCGCGGGCACTGATCCAGGTCGACGGCAGGTGCAGTGAAATAATCATCAGCAAGTGCGCGCTCAACGATTTTGTAATCAGCCGCGGCATCATTTCCAAACTTATTACTTTGGAAGTTAGCGTGGATGGACAACTCCTTACGCGCTATCGTTGCGATGGTTTGATTGTCAGTTCGCCCACGGGCTCTACTGCTTACGCACTCTCGTCTGGCGGAGCGGTGGTTCATCCCTCCGCCGACGTATTCGAACTCACCCCAATTTGTCCGCATACACTTTCCAATCGTTCGGTCATCGTCAGCCTCAACTCCACGATTCAGGTCCGGGTGGTCAGTCCCAAACCGGACATTATTCTGAGTGCCGATGGAGAAATGGTCAGCGAAATGCTGCCTGGTGAGACCGTGACGATTCGTCGAAGCGCGGACTCCGTCCGATTGCTTCACCTTCCAGGATACTCGTTTTTCGATACTTTGCGGCGCAAGCTTAATTGGAGCGGTGCCAACGTTTAACCATGGTTCGATTAAAGGACATTGCTAATCGTGCGGGGGTTTCCGTCATGACCGTTTCCAAAGTCATGCGCAACGCCCCCGATATCTCGGCCGCCACCAAGGCACGGGTAAAGGTGCTCGCTCAACAAATGGGCTATGTTCCCGATTCCACGGCCCAAAGTCTTCGCACTCGAACCAGTCGTTTGCTCGGTGTGGTTGTAACCTCTTTGACCGATCCCATTTTGTCCCGCGTCCTATTGGCGTTGGAGGAACGGGCTTACGAATCGGGTTTCGAGATTATTTTGACACAAACCCTGGATCGCGAAGAAAGAGAGGAGGCCGCCATCCAACGCCTGTTGGCTCGCCGCGTGGATGGCTTGTTCATTTCGCCGGTGTATCGACTCAAACCAGAAGCGCCGATTTACCAAATCCTCCAGGCTCGTGGCACTCCGGTCGTTATTCTCGGTAACAATGCTCCTTTTTGCCGCCAGTTTGTGGCGGTTGGAGCAGATGATTTATTGGGAGGCTATGCGGCCACTCAACATTTGCTTCAACTAGGTCACAAACGAATAGCCTTCTTCACCGGCCCTCACGCCTCACCATGGGCTCACGAACGCTTTGAAGGATACCGTCGGGCGCTTCGTGAAACCGGCCTCGACGTGGATGATCGACTCGTCTTCCAGGCAGGCCAAACGATAGATGATGGTGCCAAGGCTGCCCTCCAGTTCATGAACGAGTCGGCTGATGCCACTGCCATCCAGGCTGTAAATGACCTCGTAGCCATTGGTTGCGCCAACACCTTCCTCGATCAAGGGGTCAAGATTCCTCAAGAGTTATCGCTCATTGGTTTTGGGAACATTCTCACCAGCGAATATTTCCGCGTTCCCCTGACCACAGTTCGTCAGGCCAAGTTTCGCCTCGGTTCTGCGGCAATGGAAGTCATGTTAAAAATGATCGGTGGCGAACGTGGCGAACCAAAGCGCTTGAAAGCAGAGATCGCGGTTCGCGCCAGCACAGGCACACCGAGATTAGGGCCGCTTATACCCTCACCAGCCACTTAGTTGTTTCGGGTTGGCACTCCCTATGCTTCCTACCTTCATGTATGAAGCGTATTCTCTTTATTGTCGGTCTCGTAACCATGCTGGCTGGCGTGGCTTGGGGTGTTCAGCGCTGGAACAGCTTCCAGGCGAGCGCCAAAACCAACCAATTCAACGAGGATGTCGATAACCTCTTCGTCGCGCTCCAGCAGTACAAGGAGCGAATCGGGGCCTATCCCGTGGGCAGCAATGCAGAAGTTGCTAAAGCTCTGATGGGTAACAATAATAAAAACCTCATTATTCTCGTAGGTCGCAAGAAGGACCTCAATTCCAAGGGCGAATTCATTGATCCTTGGGGCACACCACTCCGCATCTACTTTTCAGGCGAAGGCGTGTTGGTCCGCTCGGCCGGGCCTAACAAACGTTTCGACGATAGCACTGTCTTAATTCAAGACGACTACTACCGCTCAAATTAGGCACTCGCAAATGGCAGGATTTGAGTCTATCCTGCCTTTTGCCACGCGCACACAAACATTCCATTCCCACCCATCTCCTGGGGTGAAAACCAAATCTGCTCACTCGTTGTCCCTGGTTTAAGCGGGTTGATTAGAGACATTACTTTGAGCTCGGGAAATCTCTTGCTGATCTCTGCTGCAACTTCGGAAGTCTCCTCCCGTGTCAGCGTGCAAACGGAATAAACCAGTTTACCACCGGGTTTTAACGCCGGCATAGCATAGGCGATTAGTTGCTTTTGAACCTCGGCCAATTCCTGAACATCCTTCAAGGTCGTCGTCCAGCGTGCATGAGGATTTCTCTGCCACGTTCCCACACCACTGCATGGCGCATCAATAAGAATACCGTTAAACTTGGTCTTTGTAGGCAACTTCGCGCCGCCATCCCAGATCACTGATCTGTAATTAAAAATTTTGGCTCTGCCCGCGCGGAGCTTAAGTCTTTTCAGGCGCCATTCCGCTCGATCACTGGCCCAAATCAATCCCTTGTTCTGCATCAAATCACCGAGATGCAAAGTTTTGCCACCTTCCCCTGCGCAGGCGTCCCACCATGTCTCTCCGGGATTAGGTGCACAGATAAGCCCGACCATTTGTGAACTGATATCCTGCAACTCAAATTCACCCGCGTGAAATTCTGGCGTGCGAAAGAGATCCTGACTCCCCTCGTATTCCAACGTCTCACTCAACGGACCATCCCCGGCAATCCAACATTCTCCCAACTTCTCAGCCAGTTCCCTGCCCTTGCCTGGTCGCGCGCGCAACCATAATTTCGGCTCGAGTTGCAATGACTTCAACCAAGCCGTCGATACATCAACATGATCCTTCGTCCACTCAGGCACGGCTTTTACAAAATCTGAATCAGGTATGCTCGCTGGCTCATTTAAAAACGCCCGATTCAATTTACGCGCCTGGCGCAATTGTTCTTCCATCGACTGACTCCGGTCCAACCAACCGTACCATCGATAGTACGCAAAAACCGTTTCGCTGATGTAACGCCCATCCTCTGGACTAACTCCCTTCTGCCCTCGCAACTCTGTCCGCAGCTGCGCGTCAGCAGGCCGTTCACGATTTGCCTTCGCTATCACCTTCGCCGCTATGGATAAAATTGTCTGGCTCATTTACAAAAATATGCCCGCAAAACAGTGGTCTCCAAATCTTTTGTTCCTGCTGTTTTGCGGGCTCTAAGCTTTTCTTAACTATCAGGCCGCCGCAATCAACTGACGCAATACAAACGGCAGGATGCCACCATGTTGGTAATAATCGATTTCAATCGGCGTATCAATGCGGCAGCGCACCGCTACATTCTCCACCTGGCCATTGGCCCGCGTAATACGCAACGTCACATCCTGTTGCGGTTTCAAGTTTTTATCGAGACCAAGCACATCGAACGTTTCAGTGCCGTCGAGCTTCAACGTCTGCGCGCTCGTTCCTTCCTTGAACTGCAACGGCAACACACCCATGCCGACGAGATTGGATCGGTGAATGCGTTCAAAGCTTTGAGCAACCACCACTTTGACACCCAGCAGGTTCGTGCCTTTCGCCGCCCAATCACGCGAACTGCCCGTGCCATATTCCTGACCCGCGAAGATGATCAATGGAGTTTTCCGCTGCGCATACTTGATGGCCGCATCATAGATGCTCAACTTCTCCGCCTCAGGTTGAAGCATTGTAACGCCACCTTCGACTCCCGGAACCATCAAGTTCTTGATGCGAACATTCGCGAAAGTACCGCGCACCATCACGCGATCATTTCCACGACGCGATCCGTAACTGTTGAAATCAACCACCGGAACACCGTTCCCCTGCAGATAAACTCCGGCTGGTGAACTCGCCTTAATGGCCCCGGCAGGGCTGATATGATCCGTGGTCACTGAATCACCAAATATCGCGAGCGGCCGAGCTTGCAACACTTCCGTGATGGGATGCGTCTGCAGCGAAAACTCAGTGAAGAACGGGGGCTCCTGGATGTAAGTCGACTTGTCATCCCATTGATACAGATTGCCAGCCGAAGATGGAATCTTGTCCCAAAGCGGATTCTGCGACGAAAAGTCTTTATACATCGCATGAAACGTCTCCGCACTGAAGGACGATTTCATCAAGTCGCGAATCTCTCCCAGAGTAGGCCAAATATCGCGCAAATAAACATCCTCTCCACCTTTGCCCTTGCCAATCGGCTCCTTCGACATGTCGATGTTCACGCGACCAGCCAGCGCAAACGCCACCACCAACGGCGGGCTCATCAGGAAGTTCGCCTTGATGCTCTGATGCACGCGCGCTTCAAAGTTGCGGTTACCCGAAAGCACCGAAGCCGCGACAATGTCGTTGCTCACAATCGTGTCTTCCAAATGCGGATCGAGAGGACCCGAGTTACCGATACATGTCGTGCAGCCATAACCCACGATCTGGAATCCAAGCCGATCCAGGTAAGGTTGCAATCCGCTGTTCTTCAAATATTCGCTGACCACCCGCGACCCGGGCGCAAGCGAAGTCTTCACCGTTGGATTCACCTGCAAACCTTTTTCCACCGCCTTCTTTGCGAGAATGCCGGCCGCCAGCATCACACTCGGATTCGAAGTGTTGGTGCAGGAAGTGATCGAAGCGATCAGCACATCTCCATGACCGAGATCAGCAAACCCGGCTTCCTTGCCCATGGCATTGGCCGGCATCACATCCGGCGTTGGACGATTATTCATCATTTCCAACTCCGTCAATGCGCTTGTATTCTGAGACTTCTTGGCGGCAGGAACCTGGTCACCACCGCCACTGATCATTTCAGCAGCGGTTGTTCGGCCTCCAAACCGCGTGGCAAACCGCTTGCCCAAGTCAGCCACTGCTTTGTTGTAACCATTGTCGGCCACCGGCTTCTGGAACAAATCAACGAACTTGTCCTTCAACTCTGGCAGATTAATGCGGTCTTGCGGACGCTTCGGCCCCGCAACGCTCGGCTTCACTTCGCTCAAATTCAATTCCACCACCGTGCTGTACTCGCACTGACCTTTTTTCGGAATGCCAAACATCCCCTGCGCTTTGAAATAATTCCTGAACGCATCCACCTGCTCCTTCGTGCGACCAGTCGAAGTCAGATATTGGCACGACTCTTCATCAATCGGGAAAAAGCCCATCGTAGCCCCATATTCCGGAGCCATGTTCGCAATGGTCGCACGATCCACCACCGGCAATGCCGCCGCACCTTCACCAAAAAATTCCACAAACTTTCCAACCACCTTCGCCTTGCGCAACATTTGCGTCACCGTCAACGCCAGGTCCGTCGCCGTAACCCCTTCCTGCAAAGTTCCCGTCACATGCACGCCCACCACATCAGGCGTGAGGAAATAAACCGGTTGGCCCAACATCCCCGCTTCGGCTTCAATGCCACCCACGCCCCAACCAACAATGCCGAGGCCATTAATCATGGTCGTGTGCGAATCCGTGCCCACCAGACTGTCCGGATAATACACGCCGCTCTTGTCCGACAGCACACCCTTCGCGAGATATTCCAAATTCACCTGGTGTACAATGCCGATGCCCGGCGGAACCACCTTGAAAGTATCAAACGCCTGCATGCCCCACTTCAGGAACTGATAACGCTCACGATTGCGCTGAAACTCCATCTCGATGTTCTTGCGAAGCGCATCAGCGCTACCGGCGAAATCCACCTGCACCGAGTGGTCCACCACCAAATCCACCGGCACCAATGGTTCGATAATTTTTGGATTCTTCCCCAACCGCGCCGCAGCCGACCGCATCGCTGCCAAATCCACCAGCAACGGCACCCCCGTAAAATCCTGCAAAACGATACGCGCCACGATAAACGGAATCTCCTCCGACCGCTCCGCCGTCGCCTTCCAATTCGCCAGCGTGCGAACATTCGTCTCGGAAACCTTCTTCTCGTCGTAATTGCGCAACACCGACTCCAGCACGATACGGATGGAAACCGGCAGACGGGAGATGGGACCGATTCCGGCCTTTTCCAGGGCGGGAAGAGAGTAGAACGACCCTTGTTGGCCGTTGCCCAAATCAAACTTTTGAAATGTGTTAAACAGGTTATGCGCTTTGTTCATAAATTAGTTGGCCCTGCCAAATCTTGGCGAACAGCCAGACGAGAAAAATGCGGTTTGCGCGAATCACTGTCAAGCAAGGCATTGCAGCCAAAACTCTGCTCCTGCTCAGAACCTTGTTATACGCTCCCGCTCTCATAAATTTTTTAACTGCCGTTAACACGGTTTAACTCAGTTTAGTTCATGTTAACTCAAGCTTAATCTCCAGCCTCCAACTCCCTGCATCATCTTAATACGGTTTTCTCTCCTCATAAAAAAATTTTAACCGACCATTACCGTCCATTGGCGTCTATTACCGTCCGATACCGACCGAACTGCCTGCCAGATAGCGCAGATTTTTAATCTGCCGTATCGCCGATTTGCAATCGGCATTGCTCATAACCAGCCACTCATCCAACCATTCACTCCACGCACCGAACCCTTTCATCCTGTGTTCTGGATTCTGACTCCTGACTCCTTCCCAAAAAAAATTTAACCGTTATTTGGCGTTATATAGCGTTATTTACCGTTATCAGGCGTTAGACCTCTCCACTCGAAAATCGAAACCCGTCATTCGATATCACCCTTAAAAAAAATTTAGCCTTCATCCAGCTACATCCACCTTCTACTACCTTCATCCACCTTCCGATTCTTCCAATTCGAAATTCAACGATCGGCATTCGAAATTTCAACGAGCCGACCCGGCATGATAACCAACTGCATGAATGGATGTATCTGACTGAAACACGATTAAACCTTGGCACCCACCCGAGAGGACCGACGAGTCCAAGCAAACCCAATTGCCCAGCCTCACTCGTTGTTGCCATGGCCGAAACAGGCTCATTCTTTGCTCTCATACGCTGAGGCATTCCTTTATATAGCTGCCTGAACATAACTTTTAACGTTTACAAAACTAACTTACTTAAATACTATGTCAACCACTTTTTTACTTTTTCTGCATTTAACAACCTTTGAAATAAATCCCCTCCTCAACTGTACCCTTCGAACCGTGGGCCGCCCTCTTCCAGTCCATCGTTGCCAAGGACGCCCCGCTGGCATTGCTGGGCGTGTAAACCCCGAGCAACGGCAGCTACTTCTGTGAAGACTGGCTCACTCACGTCCAACCTCAACTAGTCGAAGGTTGGCCGCTATTCGCCAACCAGACAGCGAGAAAAACAGCATGCGAGATGATCGATACTCCGAACGCGACGGGAAACCTTCCAAGTCGGTTGATGGGGTCCAATTCAGCCAGTAGCGGAAGGGTAAATCCCCATATGCTGATTTTTGCGGCTGGAGCCACGCGATACTATGCTCAGGGCACCTCTTGGTGGTTTTCTCTGGAAGAAAGTTGCGAGGTATCGTGAACGAGGGTTCGTTTTGCTCCGCGAAGAAAGGATTAACGATTATGATTCAAAGAACGCGCGACATTAGCAACGGGCTGCAACCGAGCCGGGGCGACCGTGGCGCGCCCATCATAGGACCTCGCAACGTCCCATTGGAGCGCGAAAATCCCGGCCTTCTGGCTTCTCCCGACACTGAAATGGATATCCGAAGGCCGGTAGCACGAAGGGTTCGGCACCGGGGCACAGACCAACAAGATCCGTTGCAAGCCAATGCGAGACGGCGACAGTAATAGGAAACTGAATATGTACGCTATCACTGGAATCACGGGTCGTATCGGGGGCGGCGTCGGGCGCGCACTTCTGGCGGCCAGGCAATCTCTTCGCGCTGTAGTACGCGACGTCGGCAAGGGTACGACATGGGCAGAGCGTGGCTGCGAGCTGTCGGTTGCGGATATAAATGATGCGGCAACGCTCACGGCCGCATTCGAGGGAGTGGAAGCTGTCTTCGTCCTGCTTCCTCCGAACTTCGACCCGACACCTGGTTTTCCCGAGGCTCGGATGATGGCGACTGCTGTGCGATCGGCTCTTGAAGCAGCGCGTCCCGCGAAAGTTCTGTTCCTGTCCACGATTGGCGCACAGGCAACTCGGTCGAATCTGCTCACTCAGCTCGCGATCATGGAAGAGGCACTCGACGGGCTGCGCATGCCCATTACCTTTTTGCGACCGGGTTGGTTCGTGGAGAACTACGCTTGGGACGTGGCGGCGGCCCGCGACAACGGCGTGATTCCAAGTTTTCTCCAACCACTCGACAAGCCGGTCCCGATGGTTGCCACGGCAGATGTGATACGCGTCGCGGCGGCGTTGCTTCAAGAAACGTGGAGCGGCCGGCGCATCGTCGAGTTGGAAGGGCCGCGTCGCGTAACCCCAAACGACATTGCCGCTGAGTTCTCAAAGATTCTTAGCCGTCCGGTCCGCGCGGAGGTCGTTCCTCGCGAAACTTGGGAAGCCCTATTCAAGTCGCAGGGTATGAAAAACCCGCTGCCACGGATCCAAATGCTCGACGGTTTCAATGAGGGTTGGATCGAGTTCGAAGGGGGCAAGGCCGTATCACTCAAATGGGGACGTCTCCTTCGAGACAGTCCTGCAAGGACTAACGCAAAAAAAGAAAGGAACAACAAAATGAGTAATTCAATAATGTCTACGCGATTAAGACGAAAAATATTTCAGTCTCTCTACCTCGCGTTGTTACTGTCGGCCCCCTGCGCGGTCTCAGCGCAGAACGGACAGCATCGCCTTCGGAATATTGTTCTGGTCCACGGCGCGTGGGCAGATGGTTCTGGCTGGAAAGGTGTTTACGACATTCTGGTCAAGGATGGCTACAACGTCAGCATCGTCCAGGAGCCGGAGACCTCCTTTAAGGAAGATGTGGCTGCCACGAAGCGCGTCCTGGCTCAACAAGCTGGACAATGCATTCTGGTCGCTCATAGCTATGGGGGATCCGTAATTACGGAAGCCGGGATGGATCCATCGGTTGCCGGGTTGGTGTTCATCGCGGCACATATGCCGGATGCTGGGGAGAATGAAGCGGACGATGGAAAACGCTTCCCAAGTGACGTCAGCAAGTCTGCCGCGATAAAGAAGACGGCGGACGGATTCACTTACATTGACCCCTCGCAGTTTCATGAGTACTTCGCAGCCGACCTGTCTGCGGAGCAGGCCGCTTTCATGGCGCGGTCGCAAGTGCTTAACTTGGCTGACAATTTCAATGCGGTTATCACCACGCCTGCGTGGAGAAGCAAACCAACCTGGGTGGCGGTCGCGGGAAAAGACAGAATGATCAACCCGGACCTCGAACGGTGGTATGCCACACGAGCCAACAGCCACAAGGTCGAAGTACCGGGCGCCAGCCACTCGGTCTACGTTTCCAGACCGAAGGAAGTTGCGGCTCTGATCGAAGACGCTGCATCGCACGCCCTGGAGGGGAAATAGAATGAATCAATCTATCGAAGAGAAAAATAAGATCTTGGTGCTTGATGCGTTTGCAACGCTGTTTAACAAACGCGATTACCCACTGGCAGAACGCTATTGGTCTCCCAAATATATCCAGCATAGCGCCCATATTCCGCCTGGACGAGACGGACTGTTCGACCTGGTTAAGAATGCACCGGCGACGCTGAAATACGAAAATCAGTTGATCCTGGCAAATGGAGATTTCTTGATGCTGCACGGTCGATTCTCGGGGCGTGGTCCTGGCATGCCAAACTGGATCGTGGTGGACATCGTGCGGGTTGAAAACGGTGTCCTGGCTGAGCATTGGGACGTGATTCAGGAGGAGGCGAATCGAGCTTCATCGAAGAGTGGTCTTCCGATGTTCGGGGATTGCTTTGGAGAGATTTAAACGTTGCCTTTGCGAAGCTGAACTACGCGCTGAGTAACAGAAATGAACTCACACACCAAAAACGGAGGAACCCGATCATGACCCAGGTTGAAGCACTCGCCAAGTATGCCGCTCGTGCTTCCTTCGACGACCTCTCGGCCGACTCTCGTAGGGAGTTGCCAATCCACATCCTGGACTCTCTGGGCTGCTGTATTGCGGCTCTGGGGGCCGGCCCTGTTCAGGCCTGTCGCGAGCAGGTCGCGGAGTTCGGCGGCACGGGTCCATGCGCGCTGATCGGCGGCGGAAAAGCAAACCCGATCTACGCGGCGTTCTGGCACACAGCACTGGTTCGGTACGTCGATTTCATGGACAACTTTTTGGCCCAAACCGAAACGTGTCACACGGCGGACAATTTCGGCGTGGCGCTGACCATCGCTGATTACATGGACGGCAGCGGCCGCGATCTCATGCTGGGAGTGGCACTGGGCTACACGGTTCAGTCACGGTTCGTTGATCATGCCAACTTCATGAGTAGCGGCTTCGACCACACCGCACAACTGGCCTTCTCGCACAACGCCGCCGCCGGCCGGCTGCTCGGTCTGAGCGAGCAGCAGATCGCGAACGCCATCGCGATGGCCGCAGTCAGCGACGCGTCTTTCGCTGTTGTTCGGGCGAAGCCACTGTCGCAATGGAAGGGCCTCGCCTCGGCGCAGTCCGCGCTCGGTGCCATGAACACACTGTTCCTCGCGCGCCGCGGGGTGGAGGGTCCGCTGCGAGTGATCGAGGGCCCACTGGGCATTGATCACCTCCTGAGGATGAATATCAATATCAATTGGGAAAAACAGGGGTACGAGGGCGTTCTGGAGAGCACCATCAAAAAGTACAACTCTATGATCCACACGCAGTCCGCAGTCCATTGCATGGTCGAACTCGCCAGGCAGAACAAACTCGCCGCCGGAAAGGTGGTCTCGATTGAAGCAGAGGTCTTCCAACTCGCCTACGATTTTGCCGGCGGTGGCCTCTACGGCGTGGACAAATTCATCCGCACCAAGGAGCAGGCGGATCACAGCCTGCCGTACCTGCTCACCGTGGCCCTGCTTGATGGCGACGTGATGCCGGCGCAATTCACACCAGACCGTATCATCAAGCCCGACGTGCAGGGCTTGTTAAAGAAGGTTTCGGTCCGGCCGAATCATGAATACACGGACGAGTATCCCGGGAAAATGCCTGCCAAGATCACAGTCCGGCTACAGGATGGCAAAGTGATCGAGCACGAGGTCCAGGACTACCCAGGCCTCGCTTCCGATCCGTTCACATGGGAAGACGAGGTTGAGAAGTTCGACAGGCTCGTGGCCGGTCGCGTCGACGAGGGGCTATCCGGCGAGATCAAGGACGCCGCGCGTTCGGTGGAAAACATCCAGGTCAGGGACCTGATGAAACTGCTCGGCTCCGTCAAGACAGGCCAACGTTGATCCGATTTGTGCAAAGTAGCTAACGAAGATAGTTTGAATCCAACAAATAAAGAAAGAGAGAATACTATGGCTATCACCGCAGACTATGTTCGTCAGGTTTTCAAAGGCCTCGAGAGTGGTGACGGCGCTGAATTTTTTGCGCACGTTGCCAATGACGTCGATTGGATCGTGGAGGGCACCCATCCCTTGGCCGGTCATTATCACTCGAAGGCGGACTTCGTCGCCGGCACGTTCGCCAAGCTCGGAAAAGTGCTTCCGAAAGGTACGCAGTTGCAGGTCGAGCACCTTCTCGTGAAGGATGACGAAGCCGTGGTTGAACTACATTCGTTAGCGACGGCAAAAAATGGCATGCGTTTTGACAATCGTTACTGCTGGGTTTGCACCTTCGAAAACAATGTCATCACAAGAGTTCGGGCCTACTTGGACTCAGCGATGGTCGCCCAATTATTCGAGGAGAACCCGATGTCTCTGTAAATCATCCAATCCGCTTCAATTGTTAAAGACATCGTACTCGTTCACGGCGCCTTCGCCGATGGCTCAAGCTGGTCGAAGGTCATCCCTATAAGCATAGACCGATAACCACCATCATCTGACCCAAATCCATCTTTCATTTGGCGCATTTTGCAAGTAGAACGGCGCGTCGTGCTAAGTGAAGCAAGGGAAGTTATTGCCCCCCATTTATTCCAGTTCTTTCCCCATTCCGGAAATTAATTTTGGCATTCGGTATAATTATGCGGTGATGCGGAAGCCATTTACGATCGGAGTATTTCAATTGATGAGTTTATCGGACGGTGTAGTTCAAATCATCGAGTTAGATTTTCACCATTTGTCCAGGTATGAACCGGAGTGATGGGTTACAGTCTATCCGGAGTGATGGGTTACACTTCCAAGCACTATGGCTTGGAAAACTGTGACCCCGATGGAAGAGATGATTCGATTTGTGATGTTGGCGCGGAGCGCGCGCTTTACGGTGACGGAACTGTGCGAGCAGTTCGGCATCAGCCGCAAAACTGGCTACAAACATTTGGCTCGCTACGCCGCGGATGGCTTGCAGGGCTTGGCCCAGCGCAGCCATCGTCCGCTCCAGTTTCCGCAACGAACCGACCTGGCGGTGGAAGCCCTAGTCCTGGCCGAGCGCCGGCTGCACCAGACCTGGGAGCCCAAGAAGCTGCACAAGGTTTTGGAGCTCAACCATGGGATTGAGTCGCCGCCCGCGCCGAGCACCATCGGCGAGATTCTCCGGCGCCACGGCCTGAGCGTAAAGCGGCGGCGCAAGGCGGGGCTGTACGTTGCGCTCAACGAAGGGCTGACCGTGCCCACGCACCCCAACCACGTGTGGACGGTGGACTTCAACTTTTTCCGGGATTTTGGCCGCATTGGCATCATAAAACTCGCCGTGTTTGTGACACCAGTTCGGCCAGAAGACGGCACTTTTTACGACCGCAGTGCGGCACTTAACACTTGGGCCAAACGCCTTGGTGAGATTCTCAACGCGTATCATTTGGCCGGATTGGAGGCTGTATATTCCCCATCCAGTCCATGGCCCACCGTGCCGGTGCCAATTAATGGATCACCAGGCTTGGGCATGGAAACCAGTTCCAGATCATAAATCAGAGTTGAATCAGGACCAATCTTCAGCGCCTGTTCCCCTTTATGACCAAAGGCAAGATCCGAGGGCACAAAAATCTGCCATTTAGATCCAACTCTCATTTGTTGCAAAGCTTCCTGCATTCCCATGGTTCCTGCGTCGCTTCTGGTCAAAAAATGCTCTTTGTAGTCAAATACCGTTCCATTAACATACGTACCCCGGTACTTTACTATGATGAGATCGTTGGTGGTGGGCTTTTCGCCATTGCCTGCTTCCAGAACCTTGTATTGCAAACCGTCAGGCATAACCTTGACTCCCTTTTCTTTGGCGTTTTTAGCCAGAAAATCTTCGCTGGCAGCTTTATTCTTTTTGGATTGTTGACCCAATGCATATGCTTGTGCCTGCTTGAAAAGCGGCTCGATTTCTGATTCCTTAACTTTAGTTGGCTTCCCTTCCAACATCTCCTTCAACCCCAAGCCAAGAGCACTGGAATCTATTTCCGCACCTGCGAGTTGAAGTTGCAGTCCCCTTCTCATTCCGGCCGCATAGCTGAATTTGTCCCTGCCCTTTACTGTCATCGTATAGGTCGAAAGCCCATCCTGCCGTGCCTTATTAAGAATTTCCGCAATGTCGGATTCCTTCATGACTGTCGGTTTTCCTTCCAACACATCCTTGACGCTCTGGGCAACCACATCGGGATCAAGATGCACACCAGTAGGCTTGAATTCCAAAGCCATCTGCATTCCCAAAGCATAACTTACCTTCTCTTTGTCTGGTGGAATGATTGGTGCGAATTCCTGGGCAATGATGGAAAACGCTGTGAACGCCGTGATCAAGATTAATGTTTTCTCTAATTTTAAATTCATAATAGTCCTGTTGTTTACTGGTTATATCTGTGTACCTAAAAAAAAAGTGGTTCACTCTGATTCTTCTGCATTTCTGCTTCCGTTACTAAAACCTATTTTCTGCAGGGAACCTGCGCAAAGTCTCGTGGATTTGCGCAGGTTTTGAATTCATACACAGTGGAGATACTCTCTCTCGCCACCGGAATGCTCTTTCCTGCTATTTCACGCCCTGATAGGCGATCAGCTCCGACAGAGACAGCGGATAGGCATCGAAGTCGGTGTTGCCCGAAATGCCGCACAAACTGCCGGTCGAGCTTACCTGCCAGTAGGTCCAATTGGAACCACCACAGCCCTGCTGCCAGGCGTTGCAGCAAGTGCAGCAGGTCCAGGGATTGCCCGTGTACAGGTTCTGACCGTTGTAGTTTGCAATCCAGGCAGAGAGATAGATGCCGCCTGGCTGGTCATATTCGATCAGGTCGCAGGCACCGTTGCCGGCGCTGCAATAGATCACCGGATGCAGGAAGTGCGAGGTCTTGCCCTTAACGGTCGAAGACCAGGCATTGAACCAGGCCGTGTAGTTGGCGGCGCCAACATGGCCATTAAACACCTCAAAATCCGCCATCGGATAGAGGGACTTGCCGTCGGGAGCGATCTTGCCTCCCGCAAAGCCCCAGAAGTAATTGGCCTCCGTGGCCGGGCTGTAGAGGTCAGGGCGGCAGAAATCATACGCGCCCATTTGCACGCCGGCAGCCTTGCCGTTGTTCATGTTGCCATTGAAGTAAGCATCCTGGAAGTAGGTCCCTTCGGTCGCCTTGGCAAAGCCGTACTGCGCTCCGCAGGAATGCGCGCTCGACCAGTTGATCGACCCCTGGTAGCTTGATACATCGATGCCAAACAGGTTGTTCGCTTGCGCACTTTGCGCACCAACAACCAGCGCCAGCGCGGCAGCCAGTCCGAGGGATGTTTTCATCCCGATACGTTGTAATAAGGTTTTCATGGTTTGTTTCTTTCTGTTAGTCTTTTGCAGGAGCATTAATTTGTGGATCTGTAATCTCCCAATGCTCCCGCAGTGATGGAGGATTGCAGATTCTGAACTGGTTGGTTTCAGATTCATGATGTGCAAGGCAGGGCGGCTCAAGCAGCGACAGACTCCTCATCCAGCAGAGACTGTTACTGCCCTATTTGTAAGATGTACAAGCTCTGAACTTTTATGTCCGGCACACCGCAAATTGCCGGTGGGACAGCGGCCCAAGCTTCTACAACACAAGGGCCAGTTAAAAAATTTCTGCTTTTTAAGAAGTGGGCTTTCGCCCGCGTGTGTGCCGATGATTGAAAATTAAAAACGACTGCGCTTCTGGCTTGTTTATTTGTCTCTTTTAAACCTGGCTATGCTCTTGCGAGTAGGGTCTTTATTGAACTAGAATTCTTGACTTGCGAATAGAGAGCATCTGGGCATGCAACGCGAACTGGAAATTCACCCGCGAGATTAAAGCAATCCAAAACTCCTGTCAATCCAACACCCAACCACATGTTCATGTGAGTGCGCATCCTGACACTGTTCTTAGTTTGAAGTCCAAAGTTGGTCCCAGTGGTGGTTGCGGCGGGCTTCATCAATGGCCAGGAGGTGTCGGAGTCCTTTTGGAGTCCAAAACTGTCCGGGTCTTTTGAAGCGGCATTGCTTCTGTTTACAGGCCGATTCCACTGCCTCCGAGCCGATTGGCCAGCCTCGCCGCGCAATGGTCTGGTAGTTCATTGGGGATGCATGATTGGCAAAATGGTTTTGCTCCCGTGCCAGCATCTCGCCCGCTTCCCCGCATTTCCTTTTCAACCCGGCAATTTCCGACAAGACTTTCCTCTCCTGCCCATGCCTTATAAACGGGTCATAAACGGGGTCAGACCAACTTATTTACACCCCCATCTCAAATGAGCGTCAATAATTTGACCGGCCCATTTATAGCTCAGTGTGAATTGGCCTCCATCAGGCTCAGCACCGAATCCGATAAAACGATTGCCAATTGTTTATTGAAATGATTTCTGCTCGTTTTGTCATGAGGTGACCGATCACAACCGACTTTCGCCCTTAACCGGATTTCGGCATGACTCCGGATTACGCCAACGCGCAAGGGGACTAGTCACCAAGGCCTTACTTGGAACCCCAATCGAGCAGCTTTGCGAAGCTTGTGCTGAGGATATACGGTTAAGTGGTGGCTTACTTCAGAAAGCCTGACCACCAGGTAAGCCGACAATCAAATAAGAAAACAAAGGAGAACGAGCTATGAAAATACTAATGGTACTGACATCACATGATCAACTGGGCAACACCGGTCGCAAGACCGGCTTCTGGCTGGAGGAATTCGCGGCACCTTACTATGTATTTCGGGATGCGGGTGTCGATTTGACACTGGCCTCGCCGAAAGGCGGGCAACCACCGATCGATCCGAAGAGCGATTTGCCGGAAAATCAGACTCCCGCGATGACACGCTTTAAGCAGGACGCGAAGACGCAAGAGACGCTGTCCCGAACACTCAAACTATCCGAAATGAATGCGGAGGACTTCGACACGATATTCTACGTGGGCGGCCACGGTCCGATGTGGGATCTTGTCGATAACCCCGATTCCATCGCCCTGATCGAGTCTTTCTACAATTCCGGCAAGCCCGTCGCTGCGGTCTGCCATTCGCCGGCCGTGTTCCATCGGGCCATGTACGAGGGAGCTTCGCTCGTAAAGGGCAAGCGTGTCACTGGCTTCACCAACGGAGAAGAGGAGGCAGTGCACCTCACCCATGTTGTGCCCTTCCTCGTCGAGGATGAGTTGAAGCGAGTGGGTGGCCTTTATGAGAAAGCTCCCGACTGGCAGAGTTTTGCAATCGTGGATGGACGCCTCATTACCGGGCAGAACCCGGCCTCGTCCACCGCTGCGGCCCGTGCACTTCTAGAAGTACTCACGGCCGAAAAACATGCAGTCGGAGCCGGCGCGTAAGTTCGGGTACAAATAAATGAGTGCATCATCAACCCCACCGGCCCGGCGAAGCCGATTTCACATCAGTCGGTATGAACCGGAGTGATGGGTTACACTTCCGAGCACTATGGCTTGGAAAACGATAACCCAGATCGAAGAGATTATTCGATTTGTAACGTTGGCGATTGGAGAGCATGCATTCATTTGTGTGCCCCCCCCACTTTGATTGCATAGTGGCTTTTGTTTTTCATCCTGCGAGATAATCTTAGACAACCTGACCACGCTTTCTGACGAGATGCTGGAGTCGACAACATCCTGGCCGTTTCCGTTCCGCTTTCGCGGTTGACATTATTGGCCCGACGTGGCTCAGTTTTGCATCGTATGCGGATTCGCGTGCTGACATGAATGTTGCATTTACACAGACAGGAGCAGCGAGGTTGGATTCCCTCAACGCAAGTTACCCATTTACGACACTTTCAGGCGATCGTCAGGTGTTACAGCTTTCGGGTTTTGGACGGCGCTACAATCTTTCCCAAAAGCAGAATTCGGAGTTTGAGCTGGTACAGAGGCATCTTTTCGGTCGGCTTGCATATCGAGCATGCCGGCCAATCGTCGCCATATTTCGTTGTCTTTTGGGACCTCAATATTCTTTTGGAGCTCCGGTTTTCTGAAGCTAAAAGCAAATAACGTTGACCAATCACACCATGCAACTACACCGCACATCTGCGACCATCATTCTTTTACTTTGTTTAATGTTTCAGACAGGCTGTATCCAGATTCCCATAGGCAGCAAAGTCGGCAGGGAAAGCGTGGTTGGCGTTAGGACAAACTCTGAAGGACAAATTTCAGAGCAGATTTTCGCAGTGCCAACTGAAAACCACGTCTTCATGCCTTTCTCGCCGGAAGGCATGCAGTTAAACTATGTGGCGAGCGAGACATGGAGATTCTACCTGCAAGGTGAAGATGGCGAACGGAAAGTTTTACGTTTTTTACAAGCAAAGGCGGGCTTTGCCATGCCTTGGGATTTGGTTGCACCGTTGTCGAGCACAAATTTATGGATCGCAGTAAAGTATGACGGCTCATCCCGCCAGGTGGAACAACATAAGTACCTTTACCGTCTTGTATATTTCAACCCGATCCAAAAGACAGAAGAGCGATTACTCACCTATCCGGACCTCGGAACTTTCGAGTTTGACCACGACAAACGTCTGCTTCTGTATAAATTCGGAACTAATGAAATAGCCTATGCTCCCACGCGACATGCTGAAACGAATAATGCAGCAGCGCACAAGTAGGCCTGACAAACCGCCCGGGTCAGCCAGCATCTTGGTATCATAAGAATCTCGAGCCTGATTGCACCATCGACAGTTCCACCTTTAAGGAGTTGGTCATAGTTCTTTACACAAAAGGGTCAACAATGGAGATCAGACCAAATTTTTTACACTTCTTGTTTCTTTCAGTCCAATAGCGCACAGAGACAATGGAAGCAGAATTACAGGGACGTGAAGTTAAAAATGGAACTGCAAAGTTACACCTTTATTCAACCTTGAACAGCCCACGGACGGTTCTCCACACTACCACCCCGTTAAGTGTCCAGTCATTGGGCCCGGTCAACTTGACCGTACGATCCAGCACGGCTACTTTCCGCTCATGCTTAAAATCATTACGAAGTATAAAACTCTGATAGCGATACTTTTTCTTTCAACTCTTCTCGCTCCATATGCGCATTCCACTGAAAAACCGGTAGTCACAGAAGTACGAGTTTATATTTTGGATGGCGGCCAGATTACGTTTAACGATATGGCGCCGTTTTCAGACACGGGTGAATTTGACGGAAAGGTCGGCCATTTGAGTGACATGTGCATCCTGGTAGCCCACCCAAAGGGCTGGCTGCTTTGGGACACAGGGGTTCAGCCGAAAAAATATGACGGCTTTGAATTCACACGCAAACGAACTCTTTCATCTCAACTGGCCGATATTGGGTTGAAACCCGAAGACATTACTTATCTGGCATTCTCCCATTTTCATTTCGACCATACAGGTAATGCCAATGAGTTTCTCAGTTCTACGTGGATTCTGCAGAACAAGGAATTGCAATGGGCGAATTCACAACCCACTCCATTTGGCGTCGATCCGTCGACATTTTCCCAATCTGAAAAAGTGAAAAAACAGATGATTGATGGTGATCATGATGTCTTCGGTGACGGCAAGGTGAAGATTCTTTCCGCCCCAGGCCATACTCCGGGCCACGAAGTTTTACTAATCAAGCTCGACAGCGGCAAAAACTTGATTTTCGCCGGGGATCTATATCACCAATCTTTAAGCCGTGATAAGAGATTGGTTCCCGCCTTCAACATTAGTCGCGCTGACACGCTTGCCTCCATCGACCGGGTCAACCGGATTGCGAAAAATCTCAATGCGAAGCTCTTTATCCAACATGAAAAAAGCAATTTTGATATGCTGCCGTCTTTCCCTAAGTATTTGAAGTAGAGAGACGCTGCGGCACATCGGCCATCGGCGTTGGCTCAGATTTGTACTTTAAACATCATCACGCCATGCCCCAAAAGCAAGAGCTTGCCATGTTGAGAGAGATTCCACGCAGTTACCTGAATTGCCCGGAGCGGGTCCAGACTTACAGTCGGTGGAGATGAATTGTGACGGCGACGGCGTGGATTCTCATCTTCATCGCAGTCCTCCTTATCATGTCGAAGATTCTAAGCAGGTTACATGCGGAAACGCAGCGAGTCACCGAACCTGGAACATAACAGGCCGATGACCAACCAGTGCACTTCAGATAAAACTTTTATCATATCACCTGAATTTAACCATTAAGCATTTGATGACATCTCAAATCATTTGTTTGCAACCATTCTCTTTTCCTCTCACCACCACCACCAAAAGCTTGTCAGCAATTCCAGCACAAAATCCCAAAATCCGTCTCTCCAGTGATCTGCCATCAGCCCACACACAACAGACGCACCAACACTGAATGCCAGCACCAACCATCCTGACTGAAATAAACCGCCCCCGATCCAAGCCCCTAAACCGCCACCCGCCACCATTCCACACCAAAAACGAGTTTTGTAGTGATGCTCCCCGGAAACGTAATTCTTCTCAGGTTTCATTTTAGCATTGGGTTGGCGGCCTTTTGTTTTGAGTCCAGCTTGTCCCATGCTTCCTCCGTTCGCCATTATAAAACTGACCACGGTTTCCAACAGCATTTTATGCGTGAATCGCAAATCGCCAAGTCATCCATTCCCAAGCCTTGTCAATCTGCCCTATTCATGCTGAAATTAGTATGAACGATGAAAAACAATTCGAAAGCCAGCAAGTCGCCTAAAGCCGACAATTTGCGCCCCTATTCCAGCCTCGTCCTCGACGGCCCTGAACGCGCACCCAGCCGCGCCATGCTTTATCCCGTCGGTTTCAAACCCGAAGATTTCAAGAAGCCCCTCATCGGCATCGCCTCCACGTGGAGCATGGTTACCCCGTGTAACATGCACATCGATAAACTCGCGCTCGAAGCCGAGAAAGGCGCCAACGCCGCCGGCGGCAAGGCCATTATTTTCAATACCATCACCATCTCCGACGGCATCTCCATGGGTTCCGAAGGTATGAAATATTCCCTCGTCTCCCGCGAAGTCATCGCCGACTCCATCGAAACCGTCGTTGGTTGCGAAGGCATGGACGGCTATGTCGCCATTGGTGGTTGCGATAAAAATATGCCCGGCGCCCTGATGGCCATCGCCCGCATGAACCGTCCCGCCGTCTTCGCTTATGGCGGAACAATCCTCCCCGGCTGCATCACTGGCGACACGCGCAAGCTCGACGTCGTCTCCGTCTTCGAAGCCGTCGGTGCTCATGCCAACAAGAAAATCAGCGACGGCGAACTGCAAGCCATCGAGTCCTGCGCCATCCCTGGCCCCGGCTCATGCGGCGGCATGTATACTGCCAACACCATGGCCAGCGCGATCGAAGCACTCGGCATGAGCCTGCCGAACAGCTCAGCTCAAGCCGCGATCTCTCCGGCCAAGAAGGATGATTGCCAGCGCGCCGGTGCCGCCGTGGTTAACCTGATCAAGAAAGGCATCAGGCCGCTCGACATCATGACCAAAAAGGCGTTCGAAAATGCCATCACGGTCGTCATCGCTCTCGGTGGCTCGACCAATGCCGTTCTCCACCTGCTCGCCATGGCCAATGCCGCCAAGGTAAAACTCTCGCTCGATGATTTCACCCGCATCGGCAAAAAGGTTCCTGTCCTCGCCGATCTCAAACCCAGCGGCAAACATCTCATGTCGGAACTCGTCGCCATCGGCGGCATACGTCCTTTGATGAAAACCTTGCTCGACGCCGGCTTGCTTCATGGCGATTGCCTCACCGTCAGCGCCCAGACTCTCGCGGAAGACCTCAAAGGCGTGCGCCCCTACCCCGTTGGTCAGACAATTATCCGTCCACTCAACGATCCCATCAAGAAGGACAGCCATCTCGTCGTCCTCTATGGCAATCTTTCTCCCGAGGGTTCCGTTGCCAAGATTACCGGCAAGGAAGGTCTCCGCTTTGAAGGCCGCGCCCGCGTCTTCAACTCCGAAGAACTCGCCCTCAAAAAGATTCTCGATGGCGGCATCAAGAAAGGTGATGTCGTGGTCATACGCTACGAAGGCCCCAAGGGTGGCCCCGGCATGCGTGAAATGCTCAGCCCCACTTCCGCCATCATGGGCAAAGGCCTCGGCAAGGAAGTCGCCCTTATCACCGACGGTCGCTTCTCCGGCGGCACCCATGGTTTCGTGGTCGGCCACATCACCCCGGAAGCCCACGTTGGCGGTCCTCTCGCACTGGTGAAGGAAGGCGACACCATCGTCATCGATGCAGAAAAACGTGAACTCTCCGTAAACATTTCCGCGAAGGAAATGGCTGCCCGTCGCAAAACTTGGAAGCAGCCCAAGGCCCGTTACACCCGTGGCGTACTCGCCAAATATGCCCACCTCGTCACCTCCGCATCATTAGGCGCCGTGACCGACAATAATTTAAACCTCGAATAACGCTGTTCGAGCCTCATAGGGCTTCGGCGCCTCAGCGTCGGAGCCCTTTTTCTTTGGTAATCTACGTATCTTGGATGGCTTGGCTTTCTCATTTTTGCGTTGGCACGAGCGATGCTTTTCAAGACATCGATACCTTTCGGCGTTCATGGGTTTGAACCCCACTTCTGGGGAATAGGCGTTCGCTATTCAGCGAACAACCACGCCTGATCATCAGCCATATCGGCTGACAGCCTGATCTCAAGCTGTGTGCGCTGGAAGGTTTGAATACTGAAAGCTCCTCATGAAAACTATCGTACATATTGTTGTTCTCGCATCGATGGTGGCAGCTGTTAATTCTGTTTGCTTCGCCTCTCCGCCAGATCAACAGGAAACCTCAAAAAGCCAGGCCCAAATTGCCAGGAACACAACCAGCAATTCCAGTTCCTCAGAAGAAAAAAAATTCGCAACCTCTAACGACCGGGCTACCTCCAAGGAAATCATCACCCAGATCGTTCGTGAAGATACCGAACTCGCCGTCCAGGCCAGGCGCTTTAAAATCCTTACAGTGAATGGCCACGTCACCATCTCAGGCAAAGTTAAAAGTGAGAAACAAAGAGAAAAGATTGGAAGTATAGCTTCCAATGTTGTGGGCCAAACCAACGTCGATAATTTGTTGGTGGTCAAATAATCCGTTGGTGACACGCCTTGTCATCAACTTGCCGATTTGACAAAGACGTTAGAAACAGGCTTTAGTTGTTCCATGCGAAAGGCTCTCATTTTAAATCGGTTCACTTTCTTTCCCGTTTTGTCTCTCTTCTGTCTCCTGACATTTTCAGCCTTGCGAAGCCCTGCTGCTGACGAACTGGCCGCCATGCAATTGAAAGTCGCCTTCCCCAACCTGACCTTCAATCGCCCCCTCTGGCTGGAGGAAGCTCCAGATGATTCCAAGCGTATGTTCGTGGTGGAACAGTTTGGCCGCATTCTGTCCTTTTCCAAGGATACGCAATGCAAGGATACGAACGTCTTTCTGGACATCACCGAACGCAAACCGCATGAAAACAACGAGGAGGGTCTCCTCGGTTTTGCGTTTCATCCTGATTTCAAACAAAATCACAAATTTTACGTTTACTACTCCCAGCAGAATCCGAAACGAAGCGTTCTCAGTGAATTCACAGTCTCCGCAACCGATCCCCAAAAGGCTGACCTCGCCTCGGAGCGCATTATCATGCAGACGCCCATGGTTTATGGAAACCACAACGGCGGCACCATTCTCTTTGGCCGTGATGGATATCTCTATATCAGCGTCGGCGATGGCGGTCTCGGCGGAGATCCGCACAACTTCGGCCAAAGCACCCGCTTCCTCTACGGCAAGATTCTTCGCATCGATGTCAACTCCCGCACCGGGTCATTGCAATATGGCATCCCTAACGACAATCCCTTCGTTGGCAAAAGTGACAAAGGCCTGCGTGGCGAGGTTTATGCCTGCGGCTTGCGCAATCCCTGGCGCATGAGCTTCGACCGCGAAACCGGCGAACTCTGGGTCGGCGATGTCGGCCAGGACAAGTTTGAAGAAATAGATCTTATCGTCAAAGGCGGCAACTACGGTTGGAGCGTGCGCGAAGGCTTTCATCCTTTCAAAGAACCCGTCGACCGGCTCAAGGACCAGTCCACCAGGCTAATCGACCCCATCATGGAATACGCCCATACCCCGGCCTTGCAGAAAGAGTGCAAATTTCCCGACCATAGTATTGGCCTCAGCATCACTGGAGGTTATGTTTATCATGGAAAGAAATTGCCCGGGTTGCAGGGCGTTTATCTTTATGCAGATTTCGTTCAAGGAACTGTGTGGGGACTGAAATACGAGCACGGTCAGATAACCGCGGACAGCCAGCTAACGAAACCAAATCTTGCACGCTCAATCGCCAGCTTTGGTGAAGATCGAGATGGCGAAGTTTATCTTCTTGCCTTCGACGGAAAAATTTACGAACTGGAAGCTGCTCCAAAACAAACCGCGCAGGCAAATTGATCCCTCTCGCGCAGTTGGCCCGGCCTCGGTATCGCCACTCAACCCGGGTACTTGCCAGTGATGTAATCTTCCATCTGGTTCAACGCCAGATGTTGCGCGGAGATCATCCAATTAACCAGGTCACCAATGGAAACCACCCCCACAACCTGGTCGCTCTCAATCACCGGCAAATGACGGATGCGGTTCTCGGTCATTATCCGCATGGCTTCTTCCACCGAACAATCCGGGTCAACCGAAATAACCGGTCTCGAAATGATTTCTCTCACCAGTGTCTGGCGGGAGGATTTTCCGTGAAGCACCACTTTGCGCGTGTAATCGCGTTCTGAAAACATGCCAACCAATCTGTCATTTTCCATCACCAGCAACGCGCCCACGTTCTTTTCAGCCATTTTCTCAACGGCTTCATAAACGGTGGCGAATGGTTGGATGGACCAGATTTGCTTGCCTTTATAGTTGAGGATCGAGTCGATTGTTCCGCTGATATTCATGTTCGCTCTCCTGGTTGCTGGTCGTTTAGGTCGGATTGATCTCCATTCAGGAGATTCATTTCAGTTTCCAGTTTTTCTGCTGCCTGCGTTGCTCTCTCTTCCAGGCTTCCATGCGATGGCGGCACTCGAAAAGAGTACGGGAATCGTTCTTGAGGAACGCTTCTGATGGTGTGATATATTTAATAAACAACAACTGCCGGGAGTTGTAAAGTCCTGAATTGAAGGTTTTTGATTATTTTCCCCCATTCGCCGACGCATTGGTCCACCGTGACCGCCCAACCGTTCTGAAATCTACTCCTTTGCCCCGCGTTCACGCAGAAGTTGAATCAACTTTTCATTCAGCGTGTTTTTTGCCAGATCCAATGTCGTCCTCCCATCCTTTCCCCGCGCATTCACATCCGCACCGTTGGACAACAATACCGCCGCCATCTCTTCCTTCCCGCCAAATGCTGTCCAGAGCAGCGGCGTAAGACCCCGATTGTCCATCGCATCCACCTTCGCGTGATGATTCAGGAGAACCTTGGCCAACTCCGCGTCCCCTACATAAGCTGCCACATGCAGCGGCGTCCAACCCTTCTCCTGTCCGTCCACGTTTTTCACATTCGCCAGGGAGGGATGCTCTTTCAGCAGCTTTTCTACCAACGCCACATTTCCAGAATACAGCGCGTTCCGAAATTCCTTCGTATGGTCCGCCATTTTCAGCATGACCAAAACCACTACCGCAAGCACCAATACTCCTGCGGCCGCAACGATGACTTTCAGAGACTTCATATGTCTAATGCCTTATTTGCCTTCCCTTTCATAAACCACCCGTCCATCCATCACCGTTAACACCACCTTCGTGTTCAAAATCTCCTCCGGATTAATGGCAAACAAGTCTTTATCCAAAATTACAACGTCCGCCAGCTTGCCAGGCGTAATTGTCCCTTTAACCTTCTCGGTAAACTCCGCATAAGCAGATCCAACTGTATAACCCCTTAACGTCTCCTCCAACGTGATCTTCTGCTCCGGCACCCAGCCATTCGGATGCTTTCCATCCCACGTTCGACGCGTTACGGCTGCATAAATGCCAGTCATTGGGTTCAACGGTGCCACCGTCCAATCCGACCCAAACGCCAGCATCGCCCCCGAATCCAGCAGCGACCGAAACGCATACGTCCCCTTCGTCCGCTCCTTCCCAATCCGCTCCTCGCACCAGCGCCCGTCATCAACCGCATGATACGGCTGCATCGACGCAATCACATGCTCCGCGCCGAAACGCGGAATCTCCTGCGCCCGCAAATGTTGTGCATGCTCGATGCGCGGACGCCGATCCCTGGCTCCGTTCTTGTCCACCGTCTTTTATAAATATCCAAAATCTGCGCGTTCGCCTCATCCCAATCGCATGATGATGATTTGAAATCCTGCGCGATCCGCCTCCAGCACCCGCTTCAACAGGATCCCTTCAGGAAACATCTCCGGCCCAGGCAAACCCCGATTATGCGCATCATCCGAATAAGGCTCGAAGAACAACGCCGTCGACGACCCCAGACTCCCATCCGAAAAACCCTTCAATCCCCCAATCCGCAACATGTCATTCCCGAAAGGTGCCTTCATCCCCGTATTCCCCAACCGTTCCCAAGACGAAATCGGCGACATCCCATAAATCCGCGTCTTCAACCCGCCTTCCGCCAGCAGCGTCTGGTAAACTCCCACATCCCGCCCGGTCGACATATCCTGAACACTCGTCACGCCCAAGCTCGCCGCATAATCCGTCGCCGCCTTCGCCGCCGCCAACTTCTCATCAAAAGTCTTGTCCGGAATCACATTATCCACATACGACATCGCCGCATCCTTCAGCAACCCCGTCGGCTCCCCATTAGGGTCACGAACAATCAAACCGCCATCAATCTCCTTGCTCTCCTTCGTCACCCCCGCCAACTTCAACGCCAGGCTGTTCGCCAACGCCATATGTCCATCCAACCGGCTCACGAACACCGGATTATTCGGCGTCGCTGCATCGATCCACTCCTTGTGCGGCAAAGGCGCTCCCGGCCACCGCTCATGATCCCACTCACCGCCCACAATCCATTGCCCCTTCGGCAATTTCTCAGCAAACTTCCTCAACCTCTCCGCCACTTCCTCCGGCGACTTCGCATCCCGCAAATCGACCTGCGACAACTGAAAACCGCCCATCAAAAAATGCACATGCGAATCATTGAACCCAGGCAACACCAGCTTCCCGCCCGCATCCACCACCCGGGTATTTTTGCCGGCGAGTTCCTTGATCTCCTCGGTGGTCCCAATCGCGGCAATCCGATTCCCATAAACCGCCACCGCCTCCGCCTTCGGACGCGCCTCGTCCATCGTATGAACCTTCGCATTGACAATCACCAAATCCGCCGACATCGCCGAGCTTGAATTAGTTCCCATGGCAAACGACGCTACGACTCCCCCCAATACAATTAAAGCAAAAAAGCAGCGCATATTTTGTCCTCTCGAAGCCCGCAAAAAAATTTAACCGACCGTTACCGACCATTGGCGTCTATTACCGTCATCCACCGTCTGATTCTCCCATTTGGCATTCGAAATTCGCCATTCGAAATTTCCATGGCCGACCGAACCCTCATTCATGTATTAACATTAACCGACCACAACCAACCGAAATGCACCATTTCAGCTCAATCCCGGCTTCTATTGTTCTCCCAGCTCTCATCTTTCAACCTTTCGCCCCCTCCGTTCGACAATTGAAATTCGCCATTCGAAATTTTCCAAGCCTTCCGATACCTTCCGATACCTTCCGATACCTTCCGATTTTCCATCACTCATTAGCCTCCCGATCCTGCTCAATCGATACCCAAAACTTGCAGTTCTACATCTGCGTAGCCTCCCGGTTTTTCCATTAGAAATTTGAAACTCGCTATCCGACATTTCCCAGTCTCCCGGCGCGACATCATGAAAATGGCCCGGCTCCAGAGTCCCGGAACCCACGCCCAAATGCATTTCCAACCCCATCGGGACGAC
>NZ_ABOX02000035.1:0-70000 GCF_000172555.1 Pedosphaera parvula Ellin514 | reverse complement strand
CGAAAGACTAATCAAACCCCGTGATAGCTGGTTCTCTCCGAAATAGCTTGAGGGCTAGCGTTGGATAAGTACTCCATGGAGGTAGAGCACTGGATGGCTTAGGAACCCCACCAGGTTACCAAAACCAATCAAACTCCGAATACCATGGATCCCAGTATTCCAGCAGTCAGGCCGCGAGGGATAAGCTTCGTGGCCGAGAGGGCAACAGCCCAGATCGCCAGCTAAGGTGCCTAAATATAGTTAAGTGGAAAGGATGTGACGTTGCATAGACAGTGAGGATGTTGGCTTAGAGGCAGCCATCATTTAAACAGTGCGTAATAGCTGACTCATCGAGCGATGTCGCGCCGAAAATGATTGGCGATTAAACTATATACCGAAGCTGCGGATTCCAGAGAGTTTCGACTTTCTGGAGTGGTAGGAGAGCGTAATGCATGCCGTGAAGCCTTACTGTAAAGGACGGTGGAGCGTGCGTTAGTGAGAATGCAGACATGAGTAGCGATAAACCAGATGAGAATTCTGGTCGCCGTAAACCCAAGGTTTCCTGGGCCAGGTTCGTCCTCCCAGGGTTAGTCGGGAGCTAACACGAGGCCGTAAGGCGTAGTGGATGCACAGCAGGTTAAATATTCCTGCACCGGCTGGGATTAAGATTGGAGTTGACGCATCGAGAAAAGTGACTAAGTCATCGAAAGACTGAGCCTAGGCTTCGGCCGAAGCGCATCACCGGACAAGGTGCCGAGAAAAGACTCCCTTCGTTTCCCCAGTCGCCCGTACCGTAAACCGACACAGGTGGGTGAGTCGAATAGACTAAGGCGCGCGAGAGAAACCTCTCTAAGGAACTCGGCAAAATAGCCCCGTAACTTCGGGAGAAGGGGTGACCACTTCGGTGGTTCTCAGTAAATTGGGTTTAGCGACTGTTTAACAAAAACACAGCACTCTGCCAAGTCGTGAAGACGACGTATAGGGTGTGACACGTGACCAATGCGGAAAGATCAAGGTGACTTGTTAGCTCGCAAGAGCGAAGCTCGGAGCCAAAGTCCCCGTGAATGTCGGCCGTAACTATAACGGTCCTAAGGTAGCGAAATTCCTTGTCGGGTAAGTTCCGACCTGCACGAATCGTGTAACGACTGAACCGCTGTCTCGGAGAGGATCTCGGCGAAATTGTAACGGCGGTGAAGATGCCGCCTGCCCGCAGTAGGACGGAAAGACCCTATGCACCTTTACTGTAAGCTGATATTGTGTTCTGATTAATGATGCTTAGCGTAGGTGGGAGACTTTGAAGGCGTGGCTTCGGTTGCGCCAGAGTCGCAATGTGAAACACCACTCTTCGTTAATTAGGATTCTAACCCCAACCTGTTAGCCAGGTGGGGGACAGTGTCTGCGGGTCAGTTTGACTGGGGCGGTTTCCTCCCAAAGAGTAACGGAGGAGCGCTAAGGTACTCTCAGCATGGTTGGCAACTATGCGTCGAGCGTATGGGTAGAAGAGTGCTTAACTGCGAGACCTACAAGTCGAGCAGATACGAAAGTAGGCCCAAATGATCCGATGGTTTAATGTGGAATTGCCATCGCTCAACGGACAAAAGGTACGCTAGGGATAACAGGCTGATCGGATCCAAGAGTTCATATCGACGATCCGGTTTGGCACCTCGATGTCGGCTCATCGCATCCTGGGGCTGGAGAAGGTCCCAAGGGTCCGGCTGTTCGCCGGTTAAAGCGGTACGCGAGCTGGGTTCAGAACGTCGTGAGACAGTTCGGTCCTTATCCACTGTGGGCGCAGGAAACTTGAGGGGTTCAAACCTTAGTACGAGAGGACCGGGTTTGACGCACTTCTGGTGTGGCAATTGTTTCGTCAGAAGCATCGTTGCGTAGCCATGTGCGGAAGAGATAAGCGCTGAAAGCATCTAAGTGCCAAGCTCATCCCAAGATATTGTTTCCCGGAGCTCTAAGCTCCCTAAAGACCCCATGTAGACCACGTGGTTGATAGGTTAGGCGTGCAAGCGCTGCAAGGCGTTTAGCGGACTAATACTAATCGGTCGTGCGGCTTGATTGCTTATTCTTTTACAAGAATCAAGCTTTTGACTCGCGAACTAATTGATAAAATCCATAATAAGATCCTGTGTGTAGTTTTCAGGGAACCTCTCCTTGGTAAACTGTTCTTTTTAAATATATTTTAGGCGGTGGTGCACGAAAGAAAGGGACCTCAACACTCCCGCACCTCCCCCAACGACTTTTTGGTGGTCATAAAGCTGTGGCCCGACCCGATCCCATCCCGAACTCGGCCGTCAAACACAGTCTTGCCGATGGTAGTGCCTGTATAGCTTGCGCGAGAGTAGGTTGCCGCCAGATTCTTTCAAACTAAACCCGGTTTTCATCCTTGCATGGAAAACCGGGTTTTTTGTTTTTGGATTTCTTGCTTGGGGTCTTTCAAATCTTACTACAGCTCAGCCTTCGCAAAGAGGTTAGCGCCATCACCAACATACGGTTTAAGTGAAGTTCGGCGATCAGGGATTGATTTTGTCTAGAGGGCTATCGCGAAGATTTTCTGAGGAGAAGTTAATGCGATTGACGAGGAATTGACGCCTACTGGTTTGGAGGCAATCTCAAACGGTTTTCCAGAAACTCAACTTCGACAAGCTCTTTGCCATTTGTTCCGCCACTTAGTTTTGAAAGTTTTTCTCCGCTTGGACGCACCATTCGGTCATAGCTACCTACTGCATCATTGAAAGCGCTGTTTGCACGTTCCAATCCTTTGCGGATATTGTCGAAATGTTCAGTAAATTTGGCAATGCGCGCATATAATTCCTGCGCCGCTTCAGCGATCGAGCGAGCATTTTCTGATTGGGCATGTTGTTGCCAACTGACGCTTACCGAACGGAGAAGAGCAATGAGTGATGCCGGTGTGGCGATCATGATGCGTTTGGTCGCGGCCCATACTATTAAATCATGATCTCCTTCGAGGGCAGCGCTAAAGAGTGATTCTGCCGGTAGAAAGAGGACCACATAATCCAGTGCATTTGGAAATTCGCGCGGGTAGTCACGATCGCCAAGAGCCTTGATGGTTTCCTTCAGCTTTTTAGCGTGTGCAGCCAGAGCCTCGGTTCGTTTGATGGTATCTGCATTATCAATGGCCGTCAGGAAATCGATTTCAGGTACCTTGGCGTCAACAATAATGATGCGGTCACCGGGCAAACGAACAATTAGATCTGGTTTGCTATCGCCAGACTGGATTTGCTCACTGAAGTCACAGTGTGCGCTCATGCCAGCGGCTTCGATGACTCGCCGTAATGTTTCTTCACCCCAGCGCCCACGTGCCTGGTTGGAACTGAGAACGCGGCGCAATTGCAGAGTTTCGCTTGATAGTGATTGGCTTTGCAGAGCCAAGGTTTCCAAGTGTTTTTTTACTTCACCAAGAGCGCTGGACTGACTGGTTTCACTTTGAGCCAGTCGCTGCTGGTATATCTTGAGTTGTTCTTCAAGTGGTTTAACCAGGGTTTTAATGGACTCTTGACGCTGCGAGAGGTCCCCTTTGGCGGTTTCCTGGAATTTGGCGAGTGTCTCGTTCGCCAGTCTAAGAAACTCAGGATGGGTTTGCTTGAGGGCATCGGCGCTGAGTGCTTTAAAGGTTTCACGCAGATCGCCGAGCGCTTTATCTTGTGTGGCTTTGGCTTCTTTCAGGGCGTGTTCGTGCACCTCCCGCTGTTCTGCGAGAAGTTTCTCAGCGGAATGTTTTTGTGCTTCGGCGGCAGCACAGGCGGCATTTAGTTTTGTGAGTTGTTCCCGTTGCCGGGCCAGTTCGGTCTCCCGTTGAGAGAGTTGTTGGCGCAGTTCGTTTTCCAACCTCGCATCCTGTGGAGCGGCAGCACTGCGCCGTGATCCAGCCAGCCAGCCGATCACACAGCCAAGGGCGACTCCAATTAGCAATCCAACGATTAATAAAGTTACGGGCGACATTTTGGTTTGTCTGCGTTCAAACAAAAAACAATCCACGGCCTGAACCATGGATTGTTATCCTGCCACGATTTTTATCGCGGGCAAAGTGGAATTAATAGTGGGCGATGACTTCGATTTCCACGCTGGCAGCGCGGGGCAGGGCGGCGACCTGGATGGTGGACCGCGCCGGGAAATCGCTGGTGAAATACTTGGAGTAAATTTCGTTCATTCCAGCGAAATCAGCCAGGTTGGTCAGGAATACGGTGCTTTTCACCACGTTCGCAAAGGTAAGCTTCTGGTCGTCCAAAATGGTCTTAACGTTTTCGAGGACGCGTTCAGTTTGAGCCTTGATGTCCCCGGCAACGAGATTGCCAGTGGCTGGATCGAGAGGGATCTGACCGGCGCAAAAAAGGAGGTCGCCGATGCGGACCGCGTGATTGTAAGGACCAACTGCAGGTGCAGACTTGGCGGGTTTAATGATTTGTTTTGAGGGCATAAATTTTGTTGTCTTCGATTTTGATTGTGGAGGTGGTATCAGGATAAGGAAAACGGGTCAAGGCACCATGCAAAGTCCTACGCGCGGGTTAGAGCATTGTTGCTAACAAAAAGATTGCGAGAACGGAAGGCGGCCGGGCTTTCCCAAAGCAGCAGAGCTCGAAGTGAGGCATATTCCAGAGCAAACCATGGGCGGCTTAATTTTCGGCTTTCTGCGTACGCCCAATCCGGCGTGTTGATGCCAGCTTGGTTCCCGAGCGATTCGGCGGTGGCTGCCAGATAAGCATCTTGAACCAAACCGATATCAGAAAAGGCTCCGCTCAACCGCTTGGGTTCAGTGGCAAGAGCCTCGAAACTAGGATGGGCATAAAACTCGTCCAGGAAGTTTTTTAAACTTAAGTCGAAAGAACCTCCATTGAGGGTTAACTCAGCCACTTCAGCTAAACTTTTTGGTCTCATATTCTCTCCTCCTCGAACAAGGATTCCACCAAATACTGAGCTTTAACAGGGATTTGGTTGGGTGGGTAGTAGCTTGAGATGATGTTCATCACAGCAGCCGCGCTGCTCAGATTCAAATGGCGGATAAGGAAGATTATGTCTCGAACATCCCCGCCATCCTTTTGAAGCGTATCGATGCGAGAGGCCATGCATTTCATGGCAAGCAAATACTCCGGTGTAGGCATTACCAGACGCAAGTTTGGGAATTGGGGCAGATTCCCCTGAATAGTTTTATGTTGGGCAGAAACGAAGTCTTTAACTCCATCGTTTAGCCAATCCAAGGGCAATTGATTAGCTTCTGCAACCCTGGCTGCAGCTTCTCGAAGAATCTGAGTGGGTTGAAAGATTGCGTCGACATCCTTGGTCGCCACCCGCGCAGAAAATGCCAATACCATCACAGTGCCACCGAATAAGCAAAGTTCTCCTTTTGTATTCAATCTCGCCAGTTCATCGGAGAGAGCTTGAAACGCCTTCAGGATAGCTTCTTTCGTGAGGTTTTCGGGATTCATAGCAGCGCTCAATATCGGACTTATCGAAGAAGCGGGAGAATCAGCCTCTCAGCTTCTTTTCCAAGATTTCGCCGACGAGAGCCGGGTTTGCCTTGCCTTTGCTCAGCTTCATGACCTGGCCTTTGAGAGAATTCAGAGCGGCAACTTTTCCACTCTTGTAATCCTCGACCGGTTTTGGATTGGCCGCAATGACTTCATCGCAGAATTTCTCAATGGCTCCGGTGTCACTGACCTGGGCCAGTCCTTTCTTTTCAACGATTTGGGCAGGAGCATCGCCGGATGCAAACATTTCGGCGAAGACATCCTGGGCGATCTTGCTGCTAATTTTGCCGCTATCCACCAACGCCACCAACTCAGGGATATCAGTCGGCTTGATCTTTACATCTGCGAGCGAGGTTTGGGTTTCAGTGATTTTTGCGCGCAGATTGTTGATCACCCAGTTTGCAACAGCCTTGCGGTTGCCAGCACCGGCAACAGCTTTTTCGAAATAGTCACCCAATGGAACATCGTTCACAAATGTTTCCGCATCGGGCGCGGGTAGTTCGTAATCGGCCATAAAGCGGGTTTTCCGGGCGAGGGGAAGTTCGACGACTCGCTTATTGACTTCTTCCAGCCAAGGCTCAGCCGGTTCGAATGGCATCAGATCGGGTTCAGGGAAATAGCGGTAATCATGAGCCTGTTCTTTCGAGCGCATGGTTTCAGTGATGCCGGCGACATCATCCCAACGACGAGTTTCCTGTGTGAGCTTGCCTCCTTTTGTAAGGACTTCAATTTGGCGGGGAATCTCATACTCCAGAGCTTTCCGGGCGCCGCTGAAGCTGTTCATGTTTTTAATTTCGATCTTGGCGCCGAGTTCTTTCTGGCCCTTCGGACGAACGCTGACATTGACGTCGCAACGAACCATCCCTTTTTCCATATCGCAATCGCTGACACCCCCGTAAATCAAAATGTCCTTAAGAGCATTGAGATAATCATAAGCCATATCGGCGCTGGTCAGATCGGGCTCGGAAACAATTTCGAGGAGTGGAACGCCAGCACGATTAAAATCGACGCCGCTGTTGCGATCAAAATGGAAATTCTTGCCAACGTCTTCCTCAAGATGCGCGCGGGTAATGCGCACACGTGACATTCCGCCCTGGAACTCGAATTCGACATAGCCATTCGCAGTGGAAGGCTTGTCGTACTGAGTGATTTGATAATTTTTGGAGGCGTCGGGATAAAAGTAGTTCTTGCGATCGAACTTGGCGTACCGCGGGATGCTGCAATTGAGCAGATAACCCGTTAGAACCGTCAGACGCAACGCTTCATCATTTGCAACCGGCAGAACGCCAGGCATGCCTAGGCAGACAGGGCAAACGTTGGTGTTAGGTGACGCACCAAATTCGTTGGCGCAACCACACCACATTTTGGATTTCGTCTTAAGCTGGACGTGTGTTTCCAGACCGATGACAGCTTCGTATTCCATAACAAGTTACTTTAACGGCGCCTTCTCTTTGTGCCAGCTTGTGGATTGCTCATAGGCATGGGCGATTTTGAGAATGGTTTCTTCTCCGAACGGTTTGCCGAGCAATTGCAGGCCAATGGGCAGCTTTGGACTGGTGGTAAAGCCACAAGGAAGGCTCAAGCCGCAAATGCCTGCCAGGTTGCAGGAGATGGTGAAAATGTCCGAGAGATACATCTGCAGGGGATCGTCGGATTTTTCTCCGATTTTGAAGGCGGCGGTTGGCGTGGTGGGTGTGACAATGGCATCCACCTTTTCGAAAGCTTTGAGGAAGTCCTGGCGAATAAGAGTGCGGACCTTTTGGGCGCGCAGGTAATAGGCATCGTAATATCCGCTGCTGAGAACGTAGGTGCCGAGGATAATGCGGCGTTTCACTTCAGGGCCAAAACCAGCACCGCGGGTTTTGGAATAGAGCTCGATGGGATCTTTGCCGTCGATACGAGCACCGTAACGGATGCCATCAAAGCGGGCGAGGTTGGCGCTCGCTTCGGCAGTGGCGATGATGTAGTAAGTGGCCACCGCATAATCAGTGTGAGGCAAGCTGATTTCAACCACTTCAGCACCGAGCTTCTGGAGTTGCTGCACCGCCGCTTGAACGGCGGCATTCACCTGGGGATCAAGACCACCGATCATGTATTCCTTTGGCAGGCCGATCTTCAGGCCCTTGATGTTGCCATTGAGGGCCGTGTGATAGTGGGGGACCGGCTGCGGGACACTGGTGGAGTCGCGATGATCGATACCGCTCATGACTTCCAGCAAAGTGGCTGAGTCACGCACGTCCTTTGTGAACGGACCAATTTGGTCAAGTGAGGAGGCGAAAGCGACGAGACCGTAGCGTGAAATGCGTCCGTAGGTTGGTTTCAGACCAACACAACCGCAGAGTGCAGCGGGTTGGCGAATCGAACCGCCGGTATCAGTGCCCAACGAAGCGATGCATTCATCGGCTGCGACCGACGCCGCAGAACCACCGGAAGAACCGCCGGGAATGCGGGTGGTATCCCAAGGATTGCGAGTGACGCCGAAAGCTGAGTTTTCGGTGGAACTTCCCATGGCGAACTCATCCATGTTCAAGCGGCCGAAGACGACCGCCCCGGCGGCCTTAAGCTTTTCGATAGCCGTTGCGTCATAAACAGAGGTGAATTTGCCAAGAATTTTGGAAGCGCAATTCAGTGGATGATTTTTGACCGCCAGCACGTCCTTGATGGCGATGGGCACACCGAGCAGGGGACGTTGCACGTGGGTTTCGCCAGCAGCGAGAGCTTTGTCAGCGGCTTCGGCTTGGGCGAGGGCATCAGCAACATCATAGCTGAGGAAGGCGTGGATCTGACCATCGACTTTTTGAATCTGGTCGAGACAGGCCTGCACGGTTTCTTTGGCGCTCGCTTCTTTTTTTGCCAGCTTGTCTGTCAGTTCGGAAATTGTGAGTTGGTTTAACATGAGAAATCAGCTCTTACGTTTATGGATGGTAACGCTGTTACCATCAGGGTCAGCCACTACCGCCATGTGACACACAGGCGTCTCCATTGGATCCAAAATGAACGGAACCTGCTTTTGTTTCAGCTGTGCCACGGTCTTGTCCAGATCATCCACCTCAAACGCAATCGCTCCGCCCTTCGCGCCGGGTTGATGGCCGAACTCCATGTTGGTAATCGCAAAGGTGCCGCCCGCAATGTCGTATTCGATCCACTTATCTCCAAAATTGGTGTCCAGCTTCAGCCCCAGGGTATCCTCATAAAACTTGCGGGACCGAGCCATGTCGGTAATGGGATAAACAAAAAATGCGATGCTTTTGATCATACCCGGAAGAGCCCGAAAGGTTATTCAACGATTTTTGGAACCAAAAAGAGGCCGTTCGCCTTGGCTGGGGCATTGCGAAGCGCGTCCTCGTTGGAGAGGGAAGGCTTAGGTTCATCCGGGCGGGTCACATTGATGAGCGGGACGGCGTGAGCAGTGGGCTCAACATTTGTGACATCCAATTCCTTCAGCTTTTCGATATACCCCAGGATATTGCCCAACTGCGCCCCAAGCTTCTGCTCTTCCTCGGGGGAAAGAGCGATGCGGGCGAGCTTGGCTACATAATTAACGTCGAGTTCAGTACCAGCCATAACCAAAGACTAAAGTTGAAGATTGAAAGTTCAAGGAACAAAATGAATCAGCGGCAGGTCGCTTGTTGGAAACAAGACAGAAATCCGGAAACTGAGAGCCTAAGTATCCCGGTGCCGACAGGGTGCTTATTCCTCGTCAAACTTGCGGTGAAGCAAGGATTCCAATTCCGCGATCGCGTCCGAAGCGTCGCTCCCGTGAGCATGCACGGTTAATCTGCTGCCAGGTCCGGCCGCTAGCATCATCAGTCCCATGATGCTTTTGCCATTTACCTTTTCCCCGTCCTTTTCGACGAAGATGTCACAATCGAAACGATTGGCAATCTTGACGAACATGGCGGCCGGACGGGCATGAATGCCCAACTTATTGGAAACCATTAATTCTTTGGTCATGATTCCATTACCGTCTGCCATTTTTTTTGCACTCATGGGTCCTTACTGAATTATAACTTAAATCGTGAGCCGCAGCCATTGAACGTTCATAATTTACTCGCTCCTGCCATCTTGGCAATTAAACGATCATTTAATTCCTTGGCCGGGTTGTAGCCGGAAGCTTTGAGCTTGGTTTGAAAGGCAGCGACTTCGATCAAACGGGCGAGATCCCGGCCTGGCCGGACGGGAATGGTAATGTGGGGGATGTCCACATCGAGAATGCGGACAAATTCTTCATCCATGCCCACGCGGTCCACATCGGGAACTTCGTTCCAACCTTTCAAACTGACGATGAGGTCGACTTTCTTTTCCCGGCGGATGCTCTTAACTCCGAACATGGCAGCGACATTGATAATACCAATTCCGCGGACTTCCATGTGGTTGCGAGTCAGTTCGGCACTGGTGCCGATGATTTCACGACCGTCCACCAGTGTGACCTTGGTGATATCGTCAGCCACAAGGCTGTAGCCCCGTTCGATCAAAGCAAGAACGCTCTCGCTTTTGCCAATGCCGCTTTCGCCCTTAATGATGACACCGACACCCAAAATATCCACCATGCTGCCCATTTCCGTTCCATGAGGGGCAAACATCATCTCCAAAGCCAAAGTGGCGAGATTGATGAATTTCATGGTGATGAGCGGACATTGGAAAATGGGAACATCAGCTTCTTCGGCGGCTTTGAGGAACTGCCGGTCGGGATGCAGGTCGCGGCTAAACACCACGCAGGGGACTTTGAAATTAAAGAAGGTGGCGTATCGGAGTTCCCGTTCCTCCGGGGTGAGGGATTTGAGATAAAACGCCTCGGCATTGCCGATCACTTGAACGCGTTTATTGGCAAAATAACGGGTAAACCCGGTCAGAACCAATCCGGGACGGTTCACGGTAGGTTCACGAATAATGCGTTTCAAACCGCTGGCGCCAGCCACGAGTTTCAACTCCAGAGGGCCGGCTTGCTCGGTGTAAAACCGCTCGACTGTTACGAGGTCGCGTTGCATTCTTCAGGGACTGGGATGCACTTGGGTCATGACTTACTCGGTTCCCAAAGTTAATCCCGTACCAAGTCTAATAATAACCGTAACTCGGGCTTGATGACCAGCGGCAATTTTGACCGGCTAAACCGCATAATCCGTCATAGATTGAATTCGGGTCCCAGGTAAATTTCCCGGGCTTTGGGGTCATTGGCCAATTTATCCGCTTCACCCTCGTAAATGACTTCGCCTTTGTAGATGAGATAGGCGCGATCCACTAATTTGAGCATCTCGCGAGCGTGATGATCCGTTATCAAAATTCCCAGACCCCGGTCGCGAAGCCGGCGGATAATCTTCTGAACTTCATATACGGCGATGGGATCAATGCCGCCAAAAGGTTCGTCCAAAAGGAGAAGCTTCGGGCTGGTGACGAGTGCGCGGGTGATTTCGAGCCGCCGCTTTTCGCCGCCGCTCAAGGTGTACGCCATGCTCTTGGCGAGGCGACCCATATCCAATTCATCCAGGAGCGATTTGAGGCGAACTTTGCGTTCAGCTGAGCTCATCTGGCAGGTTTCAAGGATGGCCATGACATTTTGTTCCACTGTCAGCTTGCGGAAAATGGAAGGTTCCTGGGTCAAGTAGCCGATGCCCAGGCGGGCACGCTGATGCATGGGGATGCGCGTGATCTCCTTATCAATATAGCTGACGGAACCTTCGTCGGGCTTTACTATCCCTACGACCATATTAAACGAGGTGGTCTTGCCGGCGCCGTTGGGGCCGAGAAGTCCAACAATTTCACCCGCGTTTACATTGATGGAAACACCATTCACGACCCGGCGTCCCCGATAGGCCTTGACCAGCTTGTCCGTCCGCAGCAACACGCTATTTTCAGTAGTGGCAGTTTCTTTTTGCGGATTGTCTTTATTCATCAAGGTTTCGATTTGGAATGCCAACGGGTCTATTTTGCGACAGTTTTGGTCGGCGAAGTTTGGCCGCCGGGGGCATTCGATTTGACCACAAATTTCAAACTGTAATTGGGCGCCAATACCTTGTTATGCCGCCGATCCAGAATCAGCGGTTCGCTGTTCAAGGTGCCACTGGGTGAAACAACCAAGGGACTTCCCGTCAGTGTCATCAGGTCATTGGTTCCGGTGTAGGTTCCCCTGGTTCCGTAAGCGACAATCACATCCTGATGCAGATCCTTGTGCTTTGTGTCCCGAGTGATGACCACCTTGCGCTCGGCAACGGCGGTTTCCACCTGGTTAGTATAAGGGAAAAAGTCTGCCGTTAAAACCTCGGAAGTCAGAGTGGTGCGGACCGGGAGGCCATTGGAGCCGGTATCGATCTGGGTACTCATTACGTTTTGGTTGGCGAGAATTTGTTGGATCAGATTGGTGGCAGGTCTCATCTGAATCGTAAGTTCATCGCATTTGAGTTCTTTTTCCATGCTCCGGCCCTGGGGATTTTTGAAAGGGAGTTGATGGGCATAGACGTTCTTTTCGGCCATGATGCTGGTTAAATCATAAACTGTTTTCGAGGAAGTGGTGCCCTTTACCTGATTGGTGGCATAGGCAACCTTTAAAGTTTCGCATTCCAGTGTGCCGAGAACCGCCTCACCCTGAACCAGGGCGGCCTGGACGTGATCATGGAAGGTGAGGAGTTCATCCTTCGCCTCGTACGATTTTGAAAGAATTTCGATAAACTGGTTGGTCACCAGAGTGGAGTTTGTGGACGTTTGAAAAGGGGTGGAACGTCCCAGTGCCGAAGCAGGGATCTTCATATAGGCATTGGTTCGTGCTGCGAAAGTGTTTTCCTTCTGGTTAAAGGTCAGGAGGCTGCCTTTAAACAGGTGTTGGCCTGCCTGCCAAAGAGCGTTTTCTGTGAGTTCCAAAAGGCCAGTGTTGCTATCGTAAAAAGCGTGACCACCAGTCGCCTGGCTTTTTCTTTCGCGATCCACAATGAAGACGTTTTTATCAGCAGTGATCGTCTGGACCGGGCCTTTGAGCGGTTGCAGAAAAGTCATGGAATCGGCATACATTTCAACGAAATGATTGGTAGCTGCGGGAGCGTTCGTCTCGGAGGTGGATTGACTTAAAAACAAACCGCTTTTGCCGATGGCACTTGAAGGCATTTTCAAGGAGGCGTCACCGATGGCATGCAACAGGTTGCCCATATTGTTAGGCAGTCGCTCGAAGACAAAAAGGTTGGCTATGCCTTCACGGGGCCCTTCCTGCCAATGCGGATTGCCGGTCAGTTCCACGACCTGCCGGCCTTCGCGCGTCGTATAGACGGCTTGATCTCCAGTAGTTCTGCCACCCTGGGATTTATTGATGATCACCACGTTTCGATCGGCGACGATTTTATCGACGCCACCGTTGGTTCCGGATTTCAACTGAACCGTCATCACGTCGCAGAGAAGGTCGAGTTGAACATCCTCCACCCGAACATTTCCGGTATAGGTGATTAGATTGATCAGGCGGTCGAAGACCATGTGGTCGGAATACACATGCAGGAAGTCGTTAGTGGTCGCTGCGGCGGTGTTAGTGCGAGCTGTGGTGGAGACAGCGTTCGTCTCCTTCATCAGATCCTTGTTGAGGATGGTGTGCACCTTGTTGGAAATGGTGAGACCCAGCGTGGCGCCTTTATTGGTGGCTGTATTCCAAATAAAGCCGATGCCGTCGATGTGCATTTTGCCATCTGCCGTGCGGATTTGAATAGGACCGGGAGAGTAGGCGCTTTTGGTTATTGTATTGAAAGTGCAATCGGGAGCTTCAATAATCGTTTCAGGTTCGCCGTTGGTGCGGAACGACTCGATTTTCATTCCCGTGCCCAAGAGCAATCCACCGGACTGAGGCACGGCCTCCTTAAACGTGGTTAAACTCCTCATCTGTCCCTTATTTGGAGCATCGTAATGCTCCGGATACTTGAGATCACGGGCAACCAACCTTTGGGCAGAAGGTTGGCCGTGGGCGAGCATGATCATGGAAAGAGCGAGGCCGATAAGAGCCATCGGTATCAGGAGAACCCACTTTTTCAAAAAATTCAAAATCATGCAATCAAGCTGAATAATCGGCAATCAAACGATCCCAATGGCCCTGCGCCTTCAGGATAAGTTCAATGACTTCCCGAACGGCGCCGTTTCCTCCCGTGGCTTTGGTAATGTAATGAGCGGCTGCTTTAGCCTCGGCCACGCCTTCGGGAACGCAAGCGGCGAAACCAGCGCGCTTCAACACTCCCAAGTCAACGATATCATCACCCATATACGAGACTTCCTCCCAAGTCAGGCCGGTGGCGGCGAGGATGATCTCGACTTCAGCCACTTTACCACCCTTATTCTGAACCAGAAAATCGATTTTGAGCTCTTCAGCACGCAAGGTGGTGGCAGTCGAAGGGCGGTTTGAGATCCAGCCGACTTTGAAACCCAGCTTGCGAAGAGTGACGATGCCCAAGCCATCGCGGATATCGAACCTTTTCGTCTCCTGGGATTGGCCGATGTAAACAGAGCCATCGGTCAGGATGCCATCGACATCGCAAACGAAGAGTTTGACCTTCTTGAGCTTGTGGACAAGAGCTTCGGTGACAGGAGTACTCATTTCGCTTCGCGGGCCAGGGTGTGAACTTTGACAAGATTGGCCAGGAGCCTCGGCATTTCGGCAAGCGGAATCATGTTCGGACCATCGCTGAGAGCGTGCTCTGGATCAGGATGCGTTTCGATGAAGACGCCATTGGCACCGGCGATAAGAGCGCAGCGGGCGAGCACAGGAGCAAATTCACGTTGGCCGCTGGATTTGTCACCGCCGCCGCCGGGGAGTTGGACGGAGTGGGTGGCGTCGAAAATGACAGGGTAGCCGAACCTGCTCATGATCGGGATGGAACGCATGTCGGCCACTAGGTTGTTATAACCAAACGTGGTGCCGCGTTCGGTGACGCAAATCTTTTTGGTTCCAGCAGCTTCCGCCTTTTTGACGACATTGCCCATTTCCTGAGGAGAAAGGAACTGACCTTTCTTGACGTTCACGATTTTGCCGGTTTTCGCGGCAGCAGCGATGAGGTCGGTCTGACGGCAAAGGAAGGCAGGAATCTGCAAGGCATCCACGACCTCAGCCGCGGCGGCGACTTGTTGTTCGGTGTGAACGTCGGTCAGAACCGGGACGCCAATATCAGTTCGTACGCGAGCGAGGATTTGGAGTCCATTTTCGAGGCCGAGACCACGAAAGGATTGATTGGAGGTGCGGTTGGCCTTGTCGTAACTGGCCTTGAAAATATAATTAATGCCGAGTTTATCGCAGGTCTTTTTAAGGGATGCGGCGATGCGCAGGCAGAGCTTTTCATTCTCAATCGCGCAAGGCCCGGCAATGAGGCTCAGGCGGCTTGGCGAGTTCAATGACTTCCAGATTGCTGAATCGTTTAGCACCCTCTGGTTTTAGCAGCGAAGCGGGCGATTGTCGAATCACGATTTATGCCTGTGCGCGTTTGGAGGTTATAAGAACGAAGTGATGGCCGAGGGGTTTTCAAGGGAATATCTGACGGTGGAGTAGGGTTAATACCAACTGGCAAAAAGGCGGTGACAGTGGATTTTTGGCACGGTTCGACTAGGTTTAGGTGGAATTATTGCAAGAAATTCATATGCATAATGGTGGTTCATTCACAGTCCTGTTGGTTGAGGATGATCTTAATGATATTTTCCTCGTTAAACGGGCATTCAAGAGAGCTCATATTCCAAATCCATTGCAAATCGTGACGGATGGAGAGGAGGCGATTCATTATTTGCGGGGAGATGGCAAGTATGCGGATCGCAATCACTTCCCGCTGCCTTGCCTTATTGTGATGGACATCAAGATGCCCCGTAAAACCGGTTTTGAGGTGCTGGAATGGATCAAACATGATGCCTTTATGAAACGACTTCCGGTGGTAATCGTTTCCTCTTCAGACCAGCCGGGTGATGTGGATAAGGCGTATGAGATGGGTGCGAATGCCTATATGATTAAGCCTGTGGATTTTAAGGCTGTGGAAGGGCTGTTTACTTCAATCACCCACTACTGGGGCCTGGAATGTGCCAAGCCACAGCTTGAGCCGGCTCCAGTTTAATCCCTTGCCGCAAATTTGACCGGGCGCTGGCTCTTATCCCGCCTTGGGAGGCATTGGCGGCGCGGCGAACCATTCATGAATGGGATAACGATGACCACAGTCGAGGCATGGAGCTTCGCCGTAATAAGCGGCACAACGGGGACAGGTGGCGTTGGTCTCGAAGGTATCGAAAGGAGATCGACAATTACCACAAACCCAAAATGCGCCCCAAGGAGGAGCTGTGTGGCAACTAGGGCAAGCAAAGCCTTTGCGACGGGGAAGTTTATCTATTTTTGAGAGAAGACGTGCTTCCATGAGGCCGCGCCAGCAAATTAAAAGGACAAAGACGCCGAGAACGAATGGCAAAGCAATGGAACCGTCCAGTTTTTCGCCACCGATCAGAGATACCACAACCATCAGCACAAGCAAACCGATCAAGCCAACCATCCCGATTAGACCGCAGATCGAGGCAATGAAAAGGCTGCGGGCGCGCCCGACAATAAACCAGAGCAGGGAGCGAAAGATCTGACCGCCATCCAAGGGATAAATGGGCAGCATGTTAAATATAAGCAGGCCGATATTCATTTGAGAAACCTTGGCAATAAGTGTAGCGACATCGGGAAAGGATCGATACCAGCCAAAAGACTGACTTAGGATGGAGAGGCCAAGGAGGATGGGGACCAGCATGACATTCACCATGGGACCGGCGGCAATGCTCCAGAGCATGGCACCGGGGCGTTGAGGTGGATCGACATAAGCGACACCCCCTAACGGCCAGAGAACAATTTGATCCGAATTGCCACCAACCGATCGGCACGCCAGCGAGTGGCCAAACTCGTGCATCAGAACGATAAGAAAAAGGGAGACATACTCCAAAAAGTTCCAGAAGAGCGAGGAGTAGTGAGTTCCGCTCCTCTTAAATAAAAATATTCCAGCGATAAACCAGGACCAGTGCAGAAACACCGTGATCCCGGCGAGCTTGAATAGTCGAATTGACCCGTTTTTCGTGGGCAACATATCTGCGCAAGCTACACGTGAAATGCGGGGCGCACAAGGTTGTGTCGAGTTGGTTAAAGCGCACGGCCAATGGATAAACAACCTGCTGTACTTGAAGGGGTTTGCACGTGGAAGCAGAAGGGGTGAGATGATAGCTTAATGACAGGAGTTTTTATGGGAATGATGAAGCAGTATTTTTTGCGCTTGTTGGAACAGGGGGATAACAACGAAGAGCAGCGGGCGATCGAGGCGGCGATTCGAAATAATCGGGTGCATCTGACCTACCAATTGAAGCGGGATCAGGAGGAGATTTTGCGGAAGAAGCCGGAAATCATGCATCGGTTGGGCAAGGTTGAGGATCGGGAAGTGAGGCCAAAGGTGGTCACGTCCGGAGCGAAGAAAAAAGGTGCCCGAGTCAGGGGAAGACTTCTGAAGAGTGAATCAGGGATGCAGAATACGACTGAGGCCAGAAGCAAGAAGCTCAGCCGTGAGAAAGCGGCGGATACAGGCAGGAGAGCGCGCGTTAAGAAATAAGCTGCTGCCTGCTAGCCGGCCCGTAACCGAGAGAGGGTGACGGCGGAAGCGGGTGATACCCGCAACGCAGTCAGGGATGCACACAACCCTTACGAGCTGATGGAAACATTGAAGGGAATGGTTGAGCGCATGAACGCCGTGCTTGACGAAGAAAGGATGAGGTAACTGGCATGACCTTCCGCGAATGGAAGACAGAGCTGGGACTTTCAGCCAAGGCTCAGTTCGGTCTGGAACTGAATGACGTTGGCGATGAAGATAGGTTCAAGTCGGCATGGGAAGACGGCGACACGCCGCTGGAATATCTGGACAGGGTAAAGGAAAAATACGAGCTGATCGAAGCAAAGGAGATGTTGTGAGCAGATTGATGAAGACAGCATTCACCTGTGACGGTGAGCTGTATGGCCGGACAGTCACCGACGACGCTCGGCTTGCATGAGGGGCCGACATCATTTCTTAGGTTTTTCTGTTGCATGCTGGACTTCTCGTTTAGTGACCTTGCCTGCCGGGTCAAAAAAGACTGTCTCGAGGAGTTCGCCGTCGCTGTAAAATTGCTCCCATTGTTTCAGTCCTGCATCGGTCCAATGGGTGGATTTGCCATGAATCTTCCCATTACGGTAGTTTGCCCGCGATGCCAGGTGCCCTGATCGGTTAAATACTATTCCTTCCCCATTCATTTTTCCCTGCTTGTAGTAATAAATCTCCCAAATCCGTCCATCCTCGAAATAATGCTCAAGCATTCCTTCGAGTGGTGCCTGCTCGTTCTTCGCATACCGAATGTCGTTTCGTTCCTCCGTATCGGCTTGAGAAATCGCCAGCGCAGACTGCGAAACAAGAGCTGTCACCAGGATACATATGGGTAATTTATTCATATGGATTGCTCCGGCCAACAATTAATAGCCCACCGGCGCTTCGTATATTGAAACATTTAATTTAACGGTTTGTGGAAGTAGTTTATACGTCTCTAATATAGGAACCAGCCGTATATGAAAGCAAAACTTCAGTCATACCCTGGGCCGAACTCAAGATAATTTTGGTCTGCCCAGCCTGGGCTGCACCATGTTTCAACACCACAACAAGGAAGGGAAATTCAAGATGATATAGTCAACTCACTCACCCGCAGTTCGGTGTGGGCATCAGACCGTTGCTCCTATTGTGATTGCGACCGGAGCGCGATGGCCGGGTTCGCCGCAGCGCATGGTCAGCCTGCATGTTTGTTGGTCTCTTCATCTGTTTTTGAACTCTCAACAAACCTAAAGAACCGATTCAAGTCCACGGTATCAATGTTAAAGTAGTAGCCCTCGTATCGCTCGTGAGCACGCTCCTCAGCAGAAACAATGCGCTCATGCAATGCCTCATAGCTGAGCGGGTCACAATAAACGCAAAGCGGCTCTGGATTGGAAGGCTCGCAAACACGAACACGCTCACCCTTCGGCAAAATAGACCTCCCGCCACCAGTGAATGGCGCACAATGCGCCGTCATGTAATGAACCTCGAAATCTCCAATCGCCTCATAAATCTCTCCGGCCTTGGGAAACCTAATGTCTGACGCCATCCGTCGCCTCTGATACGCCTTCGCCAACTCAACCTCCTCCCCGCTAATCTCTGTCCGCTTGCCTGCCTGCAACTCGGCCATCAAATCCTCAACCGTCTGTCTCCAGAACAGGCGGCGATACCACCGAATGCGAGTGCTGCCGGTAAGTTGGTCTACAAAGTGGTCTATCTGTGCCCACATAATACTCGCGCAAAGGAGGATGAAGAGTCCGCCAACAAAATAAATGATGTAACCGCTCACGGGTGGCAATGCAGGCTAATAATTAATATATACCCCATGGTTCGTCGATTGAAACTTTGGGTGCCTCATACGCGGCGGCGGGAGGTTGCCGCAAGGTGTGCTACGCTCCCCCTGTGGAGGAGTTTTCACACAGGCTCGTCGATTTCCATTCACGTTGTGCCAATGGCCAATCAACTTACTTGTCCCAGGGTTGGTAACCGCAAAGGCTAAAATCGATGTGAAAAGAATTAAAGTTGTTAACAGAGATGTTTTCATGGGAGCGATGGTGATGCAGCGCATGGTTAGCCTCGACTCTTGAGTTCATTGGCTACAGCCTCAATCGTCTCAATCACTTTGCCGCAAAAGCCAAACTTCACTGGCCCCCAAGCCGTGCGATTGTTGAAAACATCTCCTGTCTCTGGATCAATGAAGTTGACGTTCTGCACGATAATGGGCCGTAGGGCGGTCTTGTCTACCGTTATCATTTTCGATACCTCCTTCCAGCGAGCCACAGGACCGTAAATATGAAGGAACAAACCGAATTCTCTGATGACGGGGAATGCCTTGAATGTCTTTGCGAGCTGCGCTTTGATTGCCTTATTGTGCGTGTCGTTCAGGTCCACCTGCTCCAAAGGCAAACAGCAAAAGAGATAACGACCATCGCGGAGGATGATATGGGCCTCATCTGCCTCAATCAGCTTCGGATACATGTTGGGATAAAGCTTCGATTTGATGAGTTCAAGGTACGTTGGCGATGTCATAAATCTGTAATATTAGGGCCAAAGTGCAATCACACCTCGCACAAAGAAGAAACAAGCGATCGCCAAGAACACTGCTCGCCAAACCCAAATATCTTTATCTGAAATGCGCGAACGCAGGCGACTGCCTCTTCGTAGTTCGGGAAAAGCACTCACGGCAAAGAATGCTCCGGCTAGCATGTAAATGATGGCACGCAAGGGGTGCTTCAGGCTAACGACCGAGAACTGAGCCAAGCCGGAACTGGGGCGTGAGCCGCGACAGCGGAACTGAGAACGCCAACCCAAGTTGGCTTCAGCATCTTGTTAGGTGGATTCGTGTTACTTGTCATACGAATATCACTATCTAGTGATTCTCCAATGGATTCACCAATGTCATGTCTCCATGTATAAACTGCTTTGGCACAGTCATGGGCAAAAACACAGTATCCATTACGACCGATAGAGGGGTATCAAATGCCAAGAAAATCGGAACGATAATCAATTCAAAGCCGCGTCCAGCCGCGTCCATCCCAGTCCCTCCGTTCACCAAATCCTTTGCGTATATTAAATCGGCGGATGTTCCGCTATAGACCTGGTGCATAGTGACCGCGTGGGGACTCTCAGCCCGACGATCTTTCTCGGAGGTGAACTGAGTAGAAAATGTTCCACAGCCCGAAGAGAATAGCATCAATGGAATAAGAAGAAATATAGCCGTTTTTTTCATAGTACGTAATGTCGAACAATGGATATACGAACAGCCGATTGTATATCAACGCCAAAATCCTCAGGATTCGTCACCTACCTGTAGCCATAACCGTGAAACCGTAAATTTCACAACCACAAATTGACCGAGCCTCCGTGCCAAAAGCATGGCGGCTTTTTTATTACCATGAAACAAGCAAGAAGCACTATCGCATTAGATAACATCGAAGAAGTTATTGGCACTGAGAGTTCTGCTGAGTGGGCAACACTCGCCGGTCAGCAACAATACTTCACTCCAAATCACCTGCGCGACTACTGCGTCACGCACCTGCACAGCACATCACCCGCCACCATCATTGACCCACAATGCGGGTCGGGCACCGCCGAGGCATTCAAGGATAGGTTTGAGCAGTTCGAGGAGGCAAAGGCCACGCTGCCACCCAGTCCAAAGCCGGACTACAACAACCCTTCTAAGTTGTGGCAAATGCTGAGAGATAACCATGGCCAATTGTTCGTTGGCAGGGGGCATTGGCTGGGATACAACCTTGGGTATGGTTGATGCAATTATCATCGGAGTGTGTGCTGTGTGGAGTATGGCGTGTGCGGGAACTTGTATTTCCTATTTGGTGCGCAGGACGAGCGGGAAGAAGGGATGGTTGGGGAAACTGCAGGCAGAAGGACGGGTGGTGAGTTTGGATGTGCTTAAAGGGGAACTGGAAATGGATGCGTGCGTGGTGCGGCGTTTGACGAGCAGGGGACGGGAGACGTGGTTTGTGCCGCATGGAGATGAAGCTCCTCATCCGGTTTATTGGAACAATTACAAGGATGCGTTTTTAATTTTACCCGAGCCGGGTTTGGGTGAGTTGGAGAAGGTATGTACTGAGCGGAAGATCGAGATACGGAGAATGTATGGCTGACGCCCAGCGCGGGGCCGTCGGCTGACGGACGTTTACCGGTGCGGAAAGGTATTATTCTGCTTCGTGGGAGACAATGAGAAGGATGTCCTTTTCACGGCGTTCGAGATAGCGTCCAAGGCCGGGGAGGCTGAAGTAGTAGGACATGGCGGCAATGGCGAGCAACCCGAGGGAGAGCATCGCGTTGATTGGTCCGGCGGGGAGCCAGCCAAGCTTTTCTGAGAGAAATCCGAAGAGCGGCGGAAGGATTGCAGGAAGCATCAGGAGAGGAAAGCAGAGTTGGGTCAGCATGATGAGCAGGACAGTTTTGGCCGGTGGTTTCGCAGCTTTCATGGAACCGGCCGCCATGCGATAAGGAGCGAAGATGGAAAAGAGGTTGGCGGCGACGCTCAAGAACAGGAACATGGAGATGAGTTGCAGGCACGAGGCGAAGAGAGCCAACAAGGGCAGGTGAGCCAGGATGGTGAGCAGGACGAGCAGAACAAGACCAAGCGTGCCTACCATGGGGGCAAAGGAAAGATTCTTCGCCAGCAGAACGTGGCTTCGAGAGGCCGGGAGCAGCACCAGGGCGCGGAAACCTTCGCGGTCACAACCAAACTGGTTGAACATGAGCTGGAGCAGGCCGAAGAAGGTGAGGGCGACGGCACCGGTGCCAATAAATGGGCGGAAGCTTTCACTCATTGAGCGGGTGGCGTTTGAGAACGCTCCGCCACCGATGACTACAAGCAAGACAATATTGGTGACGAGGGCCATCTTGACTTCGGGCGCGCGACTCAGAGAACGGGAAAATGCGAGAAAAAGGGCAGTGACCTCTTCTGGCAACCAGGGGAGCTGTTTTTCGAGGAGACTATTCTGGATTTTGGCGGTGGTCAGAGTTGGGGCTTTGACTTTTACCGGTGCAGCGTTGGTCTGTCCACGGTAGAAGCGGAGGGTGGATTGATAGGCGCGGGCGAGGCCGGCAGTGCCAAGCAATAGAGCGCCAAGGGAGCCCCAGAGAGCGGGCCAGGAATCGCCGGAAGCCAATGCCATCGCGCCACCGGGCAACCAAAGTGGTGGAACGTATTTATGAGCTGATAAATAAGCGGGGGGCAGGTGACCGGGAATGCCGGTGTCACTGGATGCAGAGGAAGCTGGAGTGCCTGTAGGCGCGGAGCTGGATGCATGGTGACGAGAGTGGCCCCGGCGCATAAAGACGTTGAAGTAGAGATTGGGAACCTGGCCAACGAGCACGATCGTCATCGTGGCTATGACTATAACGTTGCGACGTTTGCGAGGGTTGATCATGACAGTCACGAGCCAGCCGCGGAGGCAATAGGTCAGGGCCGTCAACATGAATAGAAACGTCAATAGCAGAGGCAGGAGCCAGAGCATGGTGAGGCCTTTGGCCCAGAGCAGGCCGAGACAGATGCCGAGTGCGCCTGGCAGAAAAATGATGATGGAAGGAGTCAGGAGCGAGGCGATGTAGTTCATCACAAATACTCCCTGCAAAGAGACGGGTAGATGGAGGATGCGGGAAAGGTCGATGGATTCAGCGCGTTGAATTTCCACGAGGACGCCGATAAGCCAGAAAAAAATGAACATGCCGATGATGGCGTCCCAGACGAAAAGGTTGATCATCGGCGACGCTTTGGACAGTCCAAGCGCACCGCCCAGCAAGCCGGCTATCCCTGAGCCGACGAAGAGGATTATGCCAGCAATCAGGCCGAGGATTTTGAGAGCCGCGTTGAGGGCGCCACCGCGAGAAAATTGGTTGCGGCTTAAGCGCCAGCGCAACCAGATGATGGTGCTGAGTTGGGACCAGTTCATTTGATTCAGGACTCGAGCCAGCTTAGTTTTTGACTTTCGTGTTCGTCACCGCCAACAGCTTTGATGAAGGTTTCCTCCAGCGTGCCGCTTTCCCGCACCTGGGCCATGGAGCCTTGATAGACCAGTCTGCCTTTGGCGATGACGCCGACTTCCGTGCATAGTTTTTCGACGATTTCAAGCACGTGCGAGGTCAGGAACACGGTGGCACCACGTTCGACCACTCGCTTCAGGATGTCGCGCAACACGCGGGAGGCGACGGCATCGACGCCTTCAAAAGGTTCGTCGAGGAAAAGGAGTTCGGGGTTGGGGATGAGTGCCGCCGCCAAAGCGAGCTTCTTTTTCATGCCATGGGAATATTCCATGGTGAGTTTCTTTTCTTCGCCTTCGAGGTTCATCATGGTGAGCAGTTCCTGGGAGCGTTCGCGCACAATGGTTGGTGGCAGCAGATACATGCGACCGATGAAAGTGAGATATTCGCGGGCGGTAAGATTGTCGAAGAGCGCCAGATTTTCGGGCACGACGCCGATGTGACGCTTGACTTCGCGAGCTTTGGCAGTGTCGCTGACGTCCTGGCCAAGTATCGTAATCGCGCCGCTGGTGGGAGCCAGCAGGCCGGTGAGCATTTTAATGGTGGTGGATTTGCCAGCGCCGTTAGGGCCGAGAAAGCCGTAGAAGCGGCCGCGTTCGACCTGCAAGTCCAAGGCGTCAACGGCGCAAACATTGCCGAAGCGGCGAGTCAACCCCCTGGTTTCGATAGCGAAACTCATGGGGTAAGGTTAATGATTATTTGAAGGAGAGCGAGTGGAATCTGAGGTGCGTTTTGGAATGGATGGGAAGTTCGCGGCTCGTTATGATGAGAAAAGCGTTAGCCTCGTAGACTTCTTCTACTAGGAGGATCCAATGTCTCGACACTGCTCCGGTTATTGAACAGCTTTTAATTCAATCCAAAACTTGCTTCCGGAAACGCCATCCGATACACAGCCCGCTTTGCCACCCATGCGGTCCGCAGCCTTGCGGACAATGGCGAGTCCGATGCCTGTTCCTTCGTATATGGTTTCTCCGTGAATGCGTTGGAACAGTCCGAAAAGCCGGGCTTGATAGTCTGGTTTGATGCCGATGCCATTATCTTCGATCCACAAGCGGACCCGGTCTCCCGATTGTTCGGTCCAGAGGTGAATCTTTGGTTTCACTCCCGGTGCCACGAATTTAGCGGCATTGTTCAAAAGGTTGGAAATCGCCTGAGTCAGCGAGGGCTCATGGCCATGCATCATTAACAAGGGATGTTTGATGATGATTTCAGCATGGGGAGGCTGGAGCTGGGGATAGGCATGAACGATATCCGGCAGCAGTTTCTCCAAGGAGACCGGCTTTAATTCGATTTCTGTCCGGGCGAGCCGGCTAAAAGTCAGGACTTCCTGGATAAGCCGATCCATGCGCACACCACTGCGCATGATTCTATCGAGGTAATCTGTTCCCTTCTGGCCCAGTTGGGCGGAAAAGTCTTCCATAAGCACCCTGGCATATCCTTGCATGGCGCGAACGGGCGCCCGCAAATCGTGAGAGACGCTGTAGGAAAATTCCTCCATCTGGCTCAAGGCTTGCTGTAGTGAGGCAGTGCGTTCTGAGACGCGGCTTTCGAGTTCCTGATTGGCCCGGGCCAATTTTTCGTTGGCCTCCTGCAGGGCTTCTTCTGCCTGTCTGCGTTCACGAATATCCCGCGCAATTTTGGAAGCGCCGATGATTCTGCCGTCGGCATCCTTTATAGGAGACGCGGTGAGTGAAATATCAATCCTGGTGCCGTCCTTGTGTTGGCGGATGGTTTCGTAATGGTCAATGCGTTCGCCTCTGCGAATGCGGGCCAGAATGCCCTCCTCCTCGTTGAGACGTTCCGCAGGAAAGACAATAGTGATCGGTTGGCCGATGGCTTCTGCCGCGGTATAGCCGAACAGCTTCTGAGCCCCGGCATTCCAACTGGTAATGATGCCGTTAAGGTCTTTGCTGATGATGGCATCATCGGAAGATTCAACGATGGATGCGAGCAGTTGACTGGATTGTTGCGCACGCTTTTGGTCGGCGAGTTCACGGTGCAAGGTGGAGTAAAGGTTGGCATTGTCCACTGCCATGCCGGCCTGGGACGCCAGGGTGCGAAGTGTGGCCTCGGACTCGGAGGTGAAGATGTTGGGGGCGGAATGGCCGTAGAACAAGCCGCCCAAGACCTCGCCGGAGCGTGAGAAAACTGGCACGGCGAGGTAACTGCGGACGGGAAGATGTCCCTTGGGCATGCCGTGATGAGGCGCACTCTTCCCGTAGCGCGGGTCTTGCAACACATCGCCGATGCGTATCACCCTTTCGCCGCGGAAGGTGGGGCCGAAGAGCGCGGTGTTGCGGGGCATGGGAATTTTGGCGAATGCCTCGCGCGGCACCCCGGAGGGGGTATAAAGTGTGTAGGATTCGCCCTGTTCATTCTTCACGTTATAGAAAAGGAACCAAACTCAGCGCCACTCAGTTCACGACCGGCATCGACCACCGATAGGATTAAGGGCTCAAGATCGCGTTCCGAGATTAATTTTTCAGCGATTCGATTCAGAATCTCCAGAGATTTCGTGCGCTGCTGGAGGGTTTCCTCAATCTGCTTTTGCCGGGTAATTTCGCGGGTAGTCTTCGAAGCGCCGATTATTTTTCCCGTGGCATCCTTCAGCGGAGAAACCGAGAGAGAGACGTCAATAAGGCTGCCATCTTTCCGACGGCGAACCGTCAGATAATGGTCGATGCGCTCCCCATTGCAAATGCGTTTCAGGATGTCAGGTTCCTCGTTTTCCCGATCACTAGGAATCAACATGGTGATCGATTTCCCGATGGCTTCCCGGGCAGTGTAACCAAAAATTCTTTCAGCACCACTATTCCAACTGATGATGATGCTGTTTGAATCCTGGCTGATGATGGCATCATCCGAGGATTGGACGATGGCTGCCAATTGCTGGTTGGTGTAATTGTTTTCTTTGCGTCGTTCCAACTCTTCACGAAGTCGTTCCTGATTTTGCCTTTCTGCCGTGCGGCCTTGCTTGAGCCGCGAGATCATCCAGTTCACCCGCTCGGCGGCGCTGGTAATGTCCTTAATGTCCTCACTGGGAGCATTCAAATGGCTGTGACCTTTAAGCACCCGTTCGTCATGGCAAAAAAAGTTGGAGCAAATTTCGCCACCCAAAATCGCCTGTGGATGAGTGTGCAAGGCGGCCATGAGGACGTCCTGGGCGAGCCGGCTGCGGTTGTATTGACAGATGATGCGCCCGGGAAAGGAAGAGTTGAAAAGGGTATTGATGGCGGCTTCCCAATGTTCCAATTGCCTGACGTTGATGTCGGGCCCCAGCGTCCAGGTCATTTCGACGGCGAAGCGGATGCCTTTGAAACCTGAGTCGACGGCTTGCTGGACGATGCGGCGGACCTGTTGGATTTTCTGTTCGGTATTTAATTCACCTGGTTCGCGCCATTCGTTCCTGCTCCATAGCTTCAGCCGACCTTTGTTGGATTCAGTTTCCAGATCTATCCCGTGCTGCCTGAGTACGTCGGCCAATTCATCGACAGTGTGATCGTCGGCGACATAAACGAACTGCTCATTTTTCGACAGGCCTTCCTGGATGAAAGGAATGAGAGCAGGCATCTGTTCCTGGGGATCTCTGTCGTAGAGAAGGCACAGATGAGCACCCGGAGGGAGATCCAGGATCTGGTCGGTCAGTTCGGCTTGCATGTGCTTGGTACGGCTTGCTTTCTGATAATAGATATAAAACGAATTTAAGCTCTATCATTTTAACCGCACTGCGCGAAAGGGAACATATGGGGTATTCACCTACTTCGTGGGTGGGAGAGCGGATATTTTTGACGAAGCCCCATCATCCATTATCGGTTGCCATCCTCCGCCCAGTGCCTGGACCAGAGCCACGGCGGTTACAAGTTGCTGGCCGCGGAGTTGCACGACGGTCCGCTCAAGGCCGAGGACAAGGTTCTGCGCGGTGGCGACTTCCAGATAGGTAACCAGACCACCATGATAACGATCATTGGCAATCTCCAGTTGCCGGTTGGCAGATTGCAGCGCGCCGGCTTGCTCCTCGTATTCACTCGCGAGGAGGGTCTGTGCAGACAGGTTGTCTTCCACGTCACGAAACGCGGTGAGCACGATTTGACGATAATCGGCGACGGTTTCATCATAAGTTGCCTTTGTGAATCGCAGATTGGCACGCAGTGCTCCGCCTTCGAAGATTGGCAGCGTCAGGGAGGGGCCAACCGACCAAAATCGACTCGACCAATTAAACACAGTGCCGGCATTCACACTTTCAAGGCCCGCCATTCCATTTAGACGAACGGTTGGAAAAAAGGCCGCCTTGGCCACACCAATACTGGCGTTGGCGGCCGCCATGCGGCGCTCCGTAGCGGCGATATCGGGGCGCCGCTCCAGCAGTTCGGAAGGCAAACCAGGTGGAATAACGGGCGGTGTTGCCCTGAGTGCGCGTTCCGGGATTGCGAAACTGGAAGCGGGTTTGCCGATCAGCACGGCCAAGGCATGCTGGAATTGTGCTCGCTGCAAGGCAATCGCGGGCAGTTGGGCCCGGGCTGTCCGATACACTGTTTCCGCCTGCGCGACGTCCAGATCGCTGACAATGCCTCCAGCGCGACGGTCGAGTGTCAGGTCAAGTGATTTGCGGAACACTCCGATGGTGGATCGCACAATGGCGTATTCGGTATCCAGCGAGCGTAACGAGACATAGTCTGCCGCCACTTCGGCCTGGATGATCAGCTGGATGGTTCCGAGATCGTCGGCAGTGGCGGATTCCTGAGCCCTGGCTGATTCCACACTGCGGCGCACTCGCCCCCACAGGTCAACCTCGTAATTCAGGTTCAGTGGAACGAGGAAGTCATTGAACGTACTGGGCTTGCCAATGGCGTTACCGCTCAGCACCGATGGTTGGTTGGGTGAGGTACGCTGACGTGTGTATTCTCCTGAAAGTGCAACGTTGGGAAACAGTCCGGACCTGGTGATATCGGTAATCGCACGGGCCTCCTCGAGTCGGGAGAAAGCGGCTTTGAGTTGTTGATTTGCCGACGCCGCCTCGGCTTCCAGCCGGTTCAACTCTGGATCGCCAAACATCTCCCACCAATTGCCTTTGGGCAGGTGGGCCCGTGGTTCAGCCACCTTCCACTCATGATTGGTTGCACCGGCGTAAGTGGCGGGTATGCGCGTTGCCTCCGGGCGTTTATAATCCGGCCCAACCATGCAACCGCCAAGAACCAGCGTCGCTCCCATCAGGGCAAAGAGCTGGTTACAATACCATCGCACGACGTGTACGGAGGCGGATTTCATTTTGCAGCAGGGGTGGGGGGCGCTTGCGTTACACGTACGACCGTGCCGCTTACCAGAGAACCGGAAGGATTGATGATAACGCGATCTTCGAGGGTTACGCCTGAGGCAATTTCGACTGTCTGGCCAAAGTCGCGTCCAATTTGCACCTGGCGCAGCTCGACAGTGTTGTTGGTTCCCACAACCCCCACCTGCAAACCTTGGGCACGAAACAATATGGTGTTCGAAGGGAGCACCAACCTTGGGCTTGGTTTTGCACCGGTTAAACGAACCTGCCCATAACTGCCTGGAAGGATCAAGCCTTCGGAATTGTCTGCTTCGAGTTCCACTTGCAACGTGCGCGAAACCGGCGACACTGCCCTCGAGGTGGTGATGACCTTCGCTGGAAAAACCTTCCCGGGCGCTTGGGAAACCACCAACTCTGCTGATTGGCCTGGACTGACGTCGGGGGCATTGGGTTCGGGCACGCGCACGTATACACGGAGCTTCCCGGTTTGGGCCAGATGGAATAGTTCCTTGCCGCCGGCACCCGCAACAATCAAATCGCCGATATCCACATTGCGCAGTGTTATTGTCCCGTCCGAGGGCGCGATCACGCGCTGGAAGGATTTCAGGGCTTCCAACCGGCGGACATTGGCGGCAGTGGCATCGACATTGGCGGCCGCGACAGCCCATGCGGCTGATGTTTGCGCGGCTTCCTGTTCTGAGACTGCCGCCTTTTTGACAAGGGCCTGCCATCGCTCATCCGTTATCCTGGCCAGTTTGAGGTTCGCCTGGGCCAGGACAAGCTGGGCGCGCGCCTGTTCAAGCTGTTGGTCCACTTCGGGTGTATTGATTATGGCCAGCAACTGGCCTTCCTTGACCTGCGCACCGATATCCACGAGCCAGGTTTTTAGGTAGCCGCTGACTTGAGCGAAAATGGAGGCATCGAGCCAGGGTCTGACTTCGGCTGGCAGCATGAGTCCGGCAGCTGACTTACCGGGCGCGGGCGAAACGACTGCAACGGTGGTGACTGCCAACTCCTGGGTGTAGGACTTGGTTGCTTTGGCCTGGCGCCAATGGGGAATTATGCCAACAAAAAATCCAATAACGAGTAACACCGCCACCGCGCCGGCAATGAGGCCGAGATGTAAACCCGGCTTCGCAGACGATTTCGCATCCGAAGGAGGTTGATTCGGCTGTTCCGGAGAGGGCTGTCCTCCATCGGCTTTTCGTTTGCTATCTTCGGGTGAGTTCATGTTTGACGTGTTCGGCGGTATAATAGGCTGAATACCACTGGCACGAAAAACAGCGTGGTGAAGGTGGCAATTACCAACCCGCCAATGACCGAGCGACCTAAGGGAGCATTCTGCTCGCCGCCATCACCCAAGCCTAATGCCATGGGGATCATGCCGATGATCATCGCCATTGCCGTCATGAGCACCGGACGCAACCGGTCAAAGCCGGCTTCCCAGGCCGCTTTCAACGGATCCATCCCTTGTTGCAAGTTGTTTCGGGCAAAGGTCACCACGAGCACCGAGTTCGCCGTGGCCACACCGAGGCCCATAATGGCGCCCATCATGGCCGGGACGCTCAGAGTGGTGTTTGTGACGTGCAATCCCCAGATGACGCCCGCCAGTGCTCCCGTCAACGCGGTAAGAATAATGAAAGGATCGAGCCAGCTTTGAAAATTTACCACGAGCAACAGGTAGATGAGCGCCACGGCCGCCACCAGTCCGATGCTCAAGCCGGTGAAACTGGAGCGCATGGTGTTCACCTGGCCACTCACCTGTATGGTACTGCCGGCAGGCAGTTCCTTTTCTGCCTGTTTGATGAGTGGTTGGATGTCATGCAGCACCCCCCCCAGATCCCGGCCGCTTACCCCGCCGTAGACATCGATGACCGGCATAATATTGTAGTGGGAGTAAATCGCCGGGTAGTTGGTGCGCGAGTAGGCAGCCAGATTGGCAAGCAATTGGACGTTGCCCCTGCCCGGTTGACTGGCATTCACCGGCATGGATTTGAGTGCATCCAGTGAATCCATCCGGTACTGCGGCGCCATAACGTTTACGAGATATTGAATCCCAGTCCGAGGATCGAGCCAGTAAGTAGGCGTGACCTGGCTGCTGCCGGTCAGACTTAGCAACACCGCACCTGCCACAAAGCTCTCGGTAAGACCCAACTCGGCCGCCTTGGTTCGGTCGATGGCAAACTCCAAATATGGTTCATTGTCGGGTTGCTGTACACGTAGATCCACCGCCCCGGGAATGTGCGAGATCTTTTCTGCGAGTCGCGCGGCGACCTGCCGATTGCCCGTCTGATCGTGACCGAAGATTTGGATATCGAAAGGGGCGGGCAGGCCGAAGTTGATCGTCTGGGTGACGATATCCGCAGGCAGAAAATAAAAAATGTTCCCGGGAAACTCGCGGTTGAGCACGAGGCGCAAGCGCCGCACATATTCGGCGGTGGGGCGATGGCCTGGGTTTAAGGACACTAGGATATCCGCGTCCTCTGTCCCTATCATCCCGCTGGCGTTGTAACTGATGTTGATGCCCGAAACGGGCAATCCAATGTTGTCGAGCACACCTTGAAAGTCCTTGGCTGGAATCTCACGCCGGATCGCTGCCTCAACCTTGTCGACGAGTACGGCGGTCGATTCAATGCGTGTGCCTGTGGGAGCACGAACGTGCAGTGCGAACATTCCGGCATCGACCGTCGGAAAGAAATCCTGCCCCAGCAGCGGAACCAGCAACCATGAGCCGAGGCAAAAGGCCAGAAATAGTGTCGCAAAGATCATTCGATGCGCCAACACCGTCTGGAGCAGTTCACCATACCCCTGGCGAAAACGCCCAAAACCGCGTTCAAAGCGGTCCTGGATTGCCACAAATGGTCGCAGCCACGGAGCCATTGTTTTGGTATCACGCGGGACATTCGGGTCGTGTTCGTGATAGGGGTGATGCCGATAGAAATACATCACCAGCGTGGGAATGAGCGTCCGCGACAATAAATAACTGGCCAGCATGGCGAAAACAACCGCCTCAGCCAGAGGAACAAAGAGGAATCGCGCCACACCAGTCAGAAGGAACATCGGGACGAACACGATGCAGATGCACAGCGTGGATACCATGGCTGGGAGGGCGATTTCCTGCGCTCCGTCCAGGATCGCCTGCTGCAGCGGCTTGCCCTTCGCCATATGGCGATGGTCATTCTCGATCTCCACCGTTGCATCATCCACGAGAATTCCGACCGCGAGCGCCAGGCCGCCGAGTGTCATCAGGTTGATGGTTTCGCCCAACACGCTCAGCAGGGTCAGAGATGCCAGAATCGCAAGCGGAATCGAGATACAAATGATAAGGGTGCTGCGCCATGCGCCGATGAACAGCAGGATCATCGTGGCCGTCAAGGCCGCCGCGATCACCATTTCCCGCACCACACCGGAAATGGCTGCACTGACAAAGAGCGACTGGTCGGCGAATTGCTTCACTTCGAGAGCACTGGTGACGGTCTTTTGAACGCGGGGCATGGCTGCCTTCACTCCGCTCGCGACTTCAAGCGTTGATGCGCCGCCCGATTTAAACACGCTCAATAGCGCGCTGGGCACACCGTTTAGCCGGACCATGTTCTGCTGGGGCAAATAACCATCACGTACCTGCGCTACATCACGGATGTAAATCACCGTGCCCTGAACCCATTTGATCGGCAGATCATTCAGCCGATTCAGCAACCGGGGGCTGGTGTTCAAGCTAACGTCATATTCCGTCGCACCGATCTTCGCCGTGCCGCTGGGAAAGACCACATTTTGCTGACCGATCGCAGTAACAACATCCGAAGGCGCGATATTGTTCGCTTGCAGTGCCTTCAGATCAAGATCAACAGAAACCACCTTCACCTTGCCCCCAAATGGAAGCGGAATGCCGACTCCCGGAACGTTGATAAGCCCGACGCGTACCTGGTTGAGCGCCAGGTCATATATTTCCTGCTCGGACAGAGTCGGGCTGCTGATGGCGTACTGCAGAATCGGGACGGTCGAAGCGCTATACTGGAGAATCAACGGCGGAGTTGTGCCGGGCGGAAGTTGCTTCAGGATGGTTTGCGAAACGGCGGTGACCTGTGCTGCGGCTTGCGCTGGGGAAGCGCCCTGATGAAAAAAAACCTTGATGACCCCCACGCCATCATAGGAGGTGGACTCGATATGCTCAATACCGTCCACCGTGGTGGTCAGAGCCCGCTCATGAACGTAAACCATGCGCCCCTCAATCTGGTCGGCGCTCAACCCGGTGAATTGCCAGATAATGCTTATCACCGGGATGTTGATCACTGGAAAGATATCGGTCGGAGTGCGCAGCAATATAAATGGGCTGAGCAAAAACAACAGCAACGCCATCACGATGAACGTGTATGGACGCCGGAGAGCTAGGCGGACAATCCACATGATTCACGGGCCGGGCGGCGGTTGGACCGGTTTCGGGCCAAAGGCCCGGGCGGTATCGCGTTGGGGACGGTTGGTCTTTGCGATAGCGCGTTGACGGGCCAATTCTTTGGCCGCTGGTTCCTTGTAATCGTCGCTGGTCAGAGAGGCGAGAAAAGCCACCAAATCATTGATATCATCCTCGCTCAAGGCGAGGGGCTGGATGTCCTGGTCGAGGAACGGGTTTTGCACACCATCGCCCTTGTTGTAATGATCCATCGTGTCCCAAAGAGTTTCCTGTGACCCATCGTGGAAATAAGGTGCGGTCAATAACAGATTGCGGAGGTTTTGCGTTTTGAACGAAGCGATATCGGGCTGCTTCTTGGTGACCAGAAACCGGCCGAGCACGCTAAAGTCTGTCAGAATGGCGGCGCGATCGATCGCAGCTGAATTTCCAGAGTTAACCAATTTTTCAGCCTGACGTGCGAGCGGGACGACATGGTGCCTGATGATGCCAATGCCGATGTTGTGAAAGTCGTTATCCGTGAAGTTGATCAGGTTTGGCTGGTTGTCACTGAGCGCGTGGCATTTGTTGCATCGAGCCTGGGTGTTGAACAGCTTCCATCCGCGCTTTGCTGAATCGTCGATGGCGTTTGCGTCACCGGCAATGAAGCGGTCAAAAGGCGAGTTGAAGGAAAACAATGTTCGTTCATAGGAGGCAATCGCGCGCTGGATGTCTGGACCATTGGGCGGACGTCCGAATACCTTTTCAAAGTCATCCCGATATTCCTTGATGGCCTGGATACTGGCGACCGCCGCATCCATGTTTGTCTGCCCCATTTCGACCGGATTGATAATGGGCAGTTCCGCCTGTTCCTCGAACGTTTTCACCCGCCCATCCCAGAATTGTGTCTTGTTGTAGAGAGCGTTCAGAACGGTGGGGGAGTTGCGCTGGCCGGGCCGACCATGAATACCTATCGAAACCGGTCTGCCGTCCGTAAAAGCGCGTGCGGGATCATGACAAGTGGCACAGGCCACGGTTCCATCGGCCGATAATCGGCCATCGAAGAACAGTTTTTGTCCGAGCGCAATCTTCTCCGGAGTCTGCGGATTGTCTGGTGGAATGGTTGCGCGGGTTTGATCGAGCGGCAGGCCGACTTGTTGCAGAGACCTGGGTTGAGCCAACGGACCGGGTTTGGGAATAGGCGGCGGAGAGTTGGTGTCTGAGGCGGCATGGCCACAGGAAGGCATGACAAACAGTGCCAGGAAAATCGCCTTCGTACAGAGCCATGCCAAAGCCTTCGTTCGCTTCTGCATAATTGCTTGCCGCCAGCATGGTGTCCTGGCCCGTTTGCTTGTGGTGTGTCCTTGCTGCTGGCAGAAAGTAGCACTTGAAATTTCTTCCTGCAAGTTTTTGGGATTTATCTTTTTCGAGGGGGCAACTGAAATCAGTGAGCCACACGCGGCTCGCGGAATAGGATTCGTGCAGCCGAAATAGTGGCGAGAGTGACCAAGAACGGCAGGATGGGGGCGTAGAGGCGGGCATAAACCAGGAGAAGCCCTCCGGCTGTGGCGCCAATAAAAAGAGAGACGAGTATACCTGCAAGTCGCTGCCTCTCGGCCTCCGTCCTGGGCCAGTATGCGATGTCGCTCACGAGGACAATGATGGTGGCGGTTGCCGCGGTCGTAAATACGCCTTCCACATGGAGAGTTCGAACCGCCGCGCTTTGCATACCCATCGCAAGTCCCCACATGCCGAGGAGGAAATCAGTTGCCTGGGGCGTGGGAAGGCCGTGATTCGCAAACCAGACTGCGAGGAAAGTTGCATGTGGAATCAGTGATACTGCGAGGGCGATCGTGACTCGGTGCGGCCACATGCCAGAGCCGGCAGAGGGCCGGACAATCAGCATCGAAAGATAGACACCCATCGCGAAGGCCGTTATCGGAATGAGGATGGCCAAGGCATCGGGCACGATATTACCGCCTGCGATCCGTAGCCCGAGAAACACGACATTACCGGTCATAAACGCTGTGAAAACCTTGCCCAAGGCGAGAAAGCTGACGGCATCGATAGCTCCCGACGAAACCGTCAATGCGTTGAGCAGCAGGTCGCGAACCCGGAGTTGGGCTTCCTGATCGTTGATATTCTTCATGTAATCATGCTCGAACACTTCTCCGCCGGGAAGGAGCAAGGCGTGGCTGGCGCGGGAGCCGCAAGCGGCTGGGCCTCGCAGCTGCTTTGGGCGGGGAAACCGGCGCTTCCTCCTCATATTCCGGCTGATAAACCTGCTTGCGGATAAATGCCACCATGTCGGCAGACGGACGCGGCACCCTGGCCAGGCCGGAGTTGAAGATCAGTTTCGCCACTCGTGCCGCAGTCTGGATTTCAGTTTCGAGAATGTTCGCCTGCAACGGGTACAGGAGGCCTTGCTTGAGCAGTTCAGGCGGCACCTGGTCCGCGACGGCCTGGCCGGCTTCGATGAACATCTCATCTGTCACTCGTTTTGCCTGCGTGGCAAAAATCGCCATGCCAATCGCCGGGAAGATATAGAAGTTGTTTGCCTGCCCCGGCAGAAAGGTCTGGCCATTGTAATGAACCGGCGGGAACTGGACACCGGCGGCGTAAATCGCCTTGCCCTTCGACCAGGTGTACGCCTGCTCGGGTGTGCACTCGGCCCGGTCGGTCGGGTTTGACAACGCAAGAATCACAGGGCGTTTATTGATGCGCGACATGGCTTCAATGACCGCTTGCGTGAAAGCGCCGCCGACGGTGCTGACTCCGATGATCGTGGTCGGCTTGATGCTCTCAATCGCGGCGACGAAATCCCGCGTCGGCACATGCGGATGGGCATATGGCCTCTGAAAATCAACGAGGTCCCTCCGGCTCGACTCGATCAGGCCATTGATGTCGAACAGATATACCTTGGAGCGCGCTTGTTCGAGCGTCATGCCTTGCTGAACGAGCGCGGAACAAAGCAGGTCGGCGAGTCCAATGCCAGCCGAACCCGCGCCGAGGAACAAAAATGTTTCATCCTTCAGCTTCGAGCCTTTGATCTTGCACGCATTGATCATCCCGGCAAGGGTGATCCCGGCCGTGCCTTGCACGTCGTCGTTATAGACGCAATACCGGTCGCGATACCGCTGGAGCAAATGCACCGCATCCGTGCCCGTCCAATCCTCGAAGTGGATGCAGCACTTCGGAAACACCTCTTGCACTGCATCGACGAATTCATCCACAAACGAATAAAGCTCCGCAGTCGGCGGGCGCGTTCTGCGCATCCCCAGATACAAGGGATCGTGCAGGTATTGTTCATTGTTGGTGCCTGCGTCGAGGTACATGGGGAGCAGGTATTGCGGCGGCACTCCGGCACAGGCGGTGTAAAGTTGCAACTTGCCGATGGGAATGCCGGCGCCGTTTGCTCCGAGGTCACCAAGGCCGAGAATTCGGCCGCCATCGGTGACGCAGATGAACCGGACATCCTTCTGCGGCCAGTTTTTCAAGACCTGCTTCACTTTGCCGCGGCGCGTAATCGAGAGATACATGCCACGCGGCCCGCGGTAGATGTGGCCGAACTTGAGACAGGCCTCGCCGATGGTCGGATCGTACACGATCGGCAAAAAGCGCGCCGGGTCCGACATGACGGTCCGGTAGAAGAGTGTCTCGCTGTGGTCGAGCAGGTTCATGAGGTAAATGTAGCGCTCAAGGTCCGTGCTCTGGTGGCTGAGTTGCAGCAGGACGCGGCGCAGTTGCAGGTCCTCGGTTTCGGTAACGTCGGGCACGAGGCCAATCAGGCCGAACTTCTGTTTTTCGGCTTCGGTAAATGCTGTAGATTTATTGAGCGATGGGTCCTGGAGCAATTCCACTCCGCGTTTATTAATATTTTTCATATCGATTGTCTTTGTTAATGGCTTGCTGGCTCGAGTTCGCGATTGAGCTCTGGTTGCCTGGCAATCGCGACGTACGGCCTGACCATCTTCGCCGGATCGACAACGCGGTCGAACTCATCCTCCGTCACGAAGCCGAGCTTGAGTGCGGCGTCCTTCAGGGTGAGGTCATTGTTCATCGCGTAGTGGGCAATCTGGGACGCCTTGTCGTAGCCAATGACCGGCGAGAGCGCCGTCACCAGCATCAGGGAGCGGTCCACATACTCCTTGATCTTTTTCAGATTCGGTTTTGTCCCCTCGATCAGGAATTTGCGGAAGTTTGTGCACGAATCGGCCATGATCCTGATGGAGTGAGTGACGTTGTAAATGATCAAAGTCTTGTAAACGTTCATTTCCAGGTAGCCGCCTGCGCCACCGAAGCCCACCGCCGCATCGTTTGCCATCACCTGCACGGCGACCATGGTCAGTGCTTCGGCCTGGGTGGGATTTACCTTGCCTGGCATGATTGACGAGCCCGGCTCGTTTTCCGGAATCATTAACTCGGCGAAGCCGGCTCGCGGACCGCACGACATCAGCCGGATGTCGTTGGCAATCTTGTAGAGCGACACGGCCAGAGTGCGCAGCGTGCCGGAAAGCTGCACCTGAGCGTCGTGAGCGCCCTGAACCGTGAACTTGTTCGGCGCGCTGACGAAGGGCAGGCCTGTGAGTTTTGCGATTTCGGCGGCTGCTGCTTCACCGAAGCCGGGCGCCGAGTTGATGCCGGTGCCCACGGCGGTGCCGCCGAGCGCAAGGCGGTAGATACCTTTCAGAGCATCCTCAATTCGCTCGAGATCGTCCGAGAGCATGCCCGCATAACCCGACCATTCCTGGCCGAGGGTGAGAGGTGTGGCATCCTGCATATGTGTGCGACCGATCTTGACGATGTCTTCCCACGATTCGACCTTCGCCAGAATGGCATCACGCAACGCCTTCACTGCTGGGATTAATCGCTGCTTCACATTAACCGCCGCGGCTATATTCATGGCGGAAGGAAACGAATCGTTGGACGACTGTGACATGTTGACGTCGTCATTGGGGTGGACCGGTTTCTTACTCCCCAATGGTGTCCCGGCGAGCTGGCAGCAGCGGTTGGAAATCACCTCGTTCACATTCATGTTGAACTGAGTGCCGCTGCCAGTCATCCAGACATGAAGCGGAAACATGTCCTCATGCTGGCCGGCAAGGATTTCATCACAGACCTGCACGATCAATTTGTGGCGCTCGTCGTCGAGTCGCTGGCCGGCATGGTTGGCATTGGCGGCGGCTTTCTTAAGAGTGGCGTACGCGCTGATCATCTCGCGCGGGATCAGGTCCTGGCCGATGCTGAAGTGCTCAAGCGAGCGCTGGGTCTGGGCGCCCCAGAGTTTATCGGCGGGAACATCTACCTCGCCGAGGCTGTCGGTTTCTTTGCGAATGTCTGGCATTTTGCTTTTCCTCCGGTGATATGAAAGTGCCCACTAGGCTTCGGCGACAATCCATCTCCTCTTTGCAATCCAAAATCACCATTTCCCGGTTTCTGCCAATCGTCAAAATAAATCGGGTCGATAACCATCGGGTGAACACCCACTTTGGCGGAAATGTTTGGGCCATCCTCGGTTTATTATGAGATGGCTCCAAGAGGCTTCTGGCAGCAGCGCCAGGGTGCTGTCATAATTTGTGTGATACCGGGTGGTGAATATGCTCAGGTTATTCGCACCTTCGCAATGAAACATAGGGTGTCCTAATGTAAGTGGCTGAGAAGAATGATCCATCCCGCCAGTGTGATGATACCAAACAGAGTGCTCGCAATGAGACTCGAGCTTGCCACATCAGGAATTGCTTTGAAATTTTCACCGAAGAGAATGCCAAAGAAGCCGCAGGGAAGAGCACTGAGTAGGAATACGTATCGGGTTTGTTCCAGAGGCAAGCCCAACAGGAACGCGACAGCAAGACAGAGAGCCGGTTGGATCACATTTTGACCATGAAAGCCCCGCCGACACTCCAGTTCAGATTAAACGCATGGCGGCGAAGTTCAACCGGATCGACCTCGCTCCTACCGAACTTCGACGTTAATCGGCAGAAGATGATTAATCATGTAAGCGCCGCGATCGGGATCGTGCTCGGCAGGTTGCGTGCGACCCTTTGAATCAGTGGCCCGGGCAATGAGTATTCGCTTTTCGGCAGTTGCGGGCGTTTGCCAATCGAATTCCCAAAGCCGCCAGGCGTTCGGCTTCGCCTCGTCGAGTTTCGTTTCGTTCCAGGTCGCGCCGCCGTCGACAGTAAGCTCGACTTTGGCGACCTCTCCCTCTCCGGTCCAGGCAGCGCCACGGACACGCACTTTCGAATTTACCGGAACCGTTTCGCCCTCCATTGGTTGCGCGATCTCTGATTTGATTGGCATCTTGCGCAGCGGCTCGAGCTCAGGGTTGCCGTGGACACGCTTCCAGAACGCGTAATCCAAAGTTTGGTAATAACCGTTGAACGGTCGATCGATCACGATGACGCGCTGCAACCATTTGACCGACGCAACCGCGTACCATCCGGGCACAATCGCGCGCACGGGAAAGCCGTGTTCGGCTGGAAGGTCGACATCGTTTATTTTGTATGCGAGCAACGCATCCTCGCGCGCCTTCGCCAGTGGAATGCTCCGCGCAAAGCACACCTTGCCATGCGGCCCTCCCGCCAATTCGGCCGGACCCTCATCGGCCCCTTCGAGAATCACTTCACGCGCAGCCTGCTTCACGCCGGCACGATCGAGCAGGATTGACAAGGGAACTCCGGTCCAATTTGCGTTGCCGACGGCGCCCAGTCCCCACTGGACGCCTGACACTTTGGGTTCGAGAAAGATTCGGGAATTGCCGGCGCACTCCAGCAGCGCCGCAACCCTTTTCGATGCGAGTTTGGTCAATTCGTCGAAGTTGAGCTCGAAGGCTCTTTCGACTTCGCCTTCAACCCGCAACCGCCATTTGGTCCTGTCGATCTTCGGTATTGCGTAATGCATCCGTACGTAAAACAATTCCGTCGGCGTGATAAAGCCATCGAGTTTTTCGAACGGCATCTCAAGATTGAGCGGTTCTGCACTCCGGACAATTTTCCCGTTGCGTATCTGTTGATCATTCATGTTTTGGAGCTTTCAATGAGGTTTTCCCAATATGTTCTTGTGAAATATGGATCAGGTACGGTTGATCCTGATGGGCCATAACTCATCTCCTCTTTGCGATCTGATCTCTCTTTTTCTCCGCTTCCAAACCTCCCATGAAAAGCCAGATTGATAACAGTGGGGTGAACACCCGTTTTGGAGGAAGTTCGGGCCAGCTTCACGGAATGATTCTGGTGGGATCGTAAGGGTATAACCCCATGTGGTGATTTTTGCGGATGGGACTGAGAGGCATTACGGTTCAAAAGCGTCTTGGTGGCTTTTCGCAAGGAGGAAGTTTGTGCGGGTTCGTGGAAGCTGCACTGGTCTTGTTTCAAGTTCTGTCCAGACGCATCGGACAGTTGGCCCAGGACGTCTTGGGGCATCCCGTGAGGCCGGAACAGTCGATAATTTCCAGACAAGGTGTGCGAAAAATAACAAAGAAAAGGAGACGATTATGATCCAGACAAAGCAAGATGTTGCCAACGGGCCACAGCCAATCCGCGGTGATAAGGGGGCGCCCATTATGGGGCCTCGGAACGTGCCGTTGGAGCAAGAAAATCCCGACATGCTGGCCTCGCCAGACACTGACGCTGGCACAATCCCGAACCTCAAGTTCTCCTATGCAATGGCGCGCAACCGTTTAACGTCAGGCGGTTGGGCACGTGAGGTGACGGTGCGTGAACTGCCGGTGTCGACGAACATGGCGGGGGTGAACATGCGATTGAAACCCGGCGGCATCCGTGAGCTGCATTGGCACAAGGAGGCCGAGTGGGCGTATATGCTTGCTGGCCGTGCCCGGATCACTGCTGTCGATGCACAGGGACGAAACTTCATCGACGACGTCGGTGTGGGAGATCTATGGAACTTCCCCGCAGGCATCCCGCATTCGATTCAGGGACTCGAAGAGGGCTGTGAGTTTTTGCTGGTTTTCGACGACGGCAACTTCTCAGAGAACGAGACTTTCCTCATCACCGATTGGTTTGCGCATACGCCACGGGAGGTATTGGCCAAGAACTTTGGCGTGCCCGAGTCCGCTTTCGCCAACATTCCAACAGACACGCGATGGATTTTTGCTGGAGAGGTGCCCGGCCCTATCGCCGCAGACACGGTGAAATCTCCGGCGGGGGAGGTGCCGGTGCGATACAGCTATCGGATGCTGGCGCAAGAGCCGATAAAGGTTGCGGGAGGCCAGGTACGCATTGTGGATTCACATAATTTTCCCGCCGCGAGCACAATAGCGGCGGCGTTGGTCGAGGTCGAGCCGGGTGGATTGCGTGAGTTGCACTGGCATCCGAATACCGACGAGTGGCAGTATTACATTAACGGCAGTGGTCGGATGACCGTCTTTGCGTCAAGTGGGAAAGCGCGTACGTTCGATTATCAGGCGGGTGATGTGGGCTATGTGCCGTTTGCGATGGGCCACTACATTGAGAACACGGGCAGCGAGACGCTACGTTTTCTGGAAATGTTCCGCAGTTCTTATTTTGCGGACGTGTCATTAAACCAATGGATGGCGCTGACCCCACCGAAGCTGGTAGAGGCCCATCTCAACCTGGACCAAAAGACGATGGCTGTCCTTTCCAAGAACAAGCCTGTCATTGTCGGGCCGCTGTGACCTTGATTTGGCAATCAGCCTTTTTAAGGCAGCGAGTGCCGCCATATAACATTCCTTAAAAGAATGTCGGAAACGGATCTAGTGATTGGCGGCGAGATTGACCTGCAAGTGAACTGGCAGTTTGATCGTTATATCAACTCTTACGCAGGTTATTCCCACTTCTTTCATGGCGCGTTTATCGCCGAAACCGGCCCACACAACGACGTTAATTTTGTCTACGCCGCGCTGACCTTCACATTCTAAATCCTTCTGGATCGCGTTATCGGATAACCACTCAATCCGGGGGAAACCGCTGTGGGTGAGTTGGTCAGGTGCCGCATATCATCTGCATTGGGGCTTGGCGCGTGGAGTGGGTGGGGTGGTTTACATCGCGAGCCCCCTCATCTGTGTCTTCTCCCCGAGGAAGAGAAGATCGATCGGTTGGAGGCTTGGATTGGGCGGCCTCTTTACGGTTCTCTATGGCTTATCGCTTGTCTTAAACGTGCAGGCCACCGGTTCCAGTGGCACGCCGGCGGCGCTCTGGAAATTCTTATTATCCGCGTCGTTGAGACTCAGTCGATAAGTCTTCCCCGGCTTGAGTTCGACCGGTAGCACGCAGGTCTTCTTGTCCTTGGTCCAATAAAAATTCTTTCCTTCCGGGGCCTTGGGGAAATCGGCACCATCGTCACTCACGGTGCACCACGAACAACCCCCGCCCATCGGAACGTCGAAGGTGACACGCACTTCCGTCAACGTCGGGCTGACATTTTGTGCTTTGTTGGACGGTTCGATGCGGACCACCTGTGGCACGAGTGTCCTGGCCGTGAGCGCATCGCTGGCCCCTTGTGTGGTGAAATAGATGGCGGAGGGCGGGGCGGCCATACCGGTCGCGCTGCGAAAATTCTGGTAACTTGTGGAGTTGATGCCCATCCGGTAGTAGTGCCCGGATTCGAGTTTCACCGGCAGGACACAAGTGCGCTTGTCGCGCCATTTCGCCCGCTTGCCTTCAGGTGATTGAGGAAAGTCCGGGCCGCCGCCGGTCCATGACATTCCGCGCCCCATATCCTGATCGAACGTGACCGTGATCTCGGTCAGTGCAGGGTCCACATCCTTCGCCCCGATCAAGGGTGAAGTGGCGACGATCTTCGGCGGCGCGGTTTCAGCGCCGGTTCTGGCAGCGGACGGTTTATCGGCGGTCTGCGCGTCCGTCAGCGTAAGTAATCCCAGGCCCACTATCAGGAGCCCCGCCAATGCGGTGCCTCGCTTCGCTTTTTGGTGTTTCGTGATCATGTTGATTCTCTCCTTCATTTGTTGTTTGTCCTCGACGATTCCCGCCAGGCTCGGCACCCGCAGAGAATCCCCAAATCCCTCCAGCAATTTGACTATGGTGCGGCCGTACGGCTTGTAGTCCGCTTCCTCCACATGTGAAAGCGCCAGCGCGTCGCAAGCCAGTTCGCGATCCACGCGCATCCGGGAAAACGCCAGCCACACCAGCGGATTGAACCAGTGCAGGATTTGCAGCCAGGCCATCAACCACCCCAAAGGAATATCGTGGCGCTTCACATGCCCCAATTCATGCAGGAATACGTGGCGCAGTTCATCGAGGGAAAAGCCGCGCGTGAATCCTGGCGGCAAAAGCAGCCGTGGGCGCAAAAAACCAAACAAACACGGGCCGTCCACCGCTGCCGTCTCCACCAGCGCCACCGGCACATGCACGCCCATTACTTGTTTGCAGTCCTCCAACAAGTTCATCACCTGGGAGTCAATCAAAGGACGACATTGCGCGATGCGCCGTGAAAGCCGGTAGTGCGTGCCCATCAGGTAAAGCGCCAGGGCGAAAGCGCCCGCCGCCCAAACCAGCGCGAGCCAGGCGGGGTTAACCCTGAATCTCGGCGCGACGGCGGCTGGAGTAATGGCAACTTGCGGCGGAGTGCTGCCTGCCAGGTCGGAGGTGGCCGTTTGGAGGGCCGGAGAATCTGCCGAGCTGGAAGTTGTCCTCAGGCCGGCGATGGCCATAGAAGCCCTGGAGAAATTAATTAAATTGAACAAACTGAACATGGAGGGAATGGTCCAGGGGAGCGCCAACCGGAGCACCACCAGCAGCCAGAGCCCGTGGCGCCAACGCGGACTGAGCCGCTGGCCGAAGGCCCACTGCACGGTCAGCACCAGCACAATGAGTGCGGCGGCCTGCCAGGAAGCTTTGAGCAACATGGATTGGTAATCGATGACCGCTTGCATGCTTCCTCCTTATTCCTGATCTTCCAGCAGCTTTTTTAGTTCGCGGATTTCCTCCCGGGAAAGTCGCTTGCGCGCGACAAAATGCGCCAGCATCGGCTTTAGCGACCCGCCGAACACCCGGTCAAGGAACGAAACGCTCGCAGCCTCGGCGCACTCGGCTTGCTGCACGAGCGGATGATAGAGATAAGCCCGCCCCTCTAGTTTGAAACCCAGGGCCTTTTTCTTGACCAGCCGATTCAGAAAGGCTTTCACCGTTTTGGGATGCCAGGCGGCATCGCGCTGATTCAGCACTTCGATGATATGGCTGGCGGAACAGGGCGACTGGCCCCACACGACCTTCATCACTACCCATTCCGTTTCGGAGATACGTGGAATTTTCTTCATGCGTCCTTTACGATTACAATTGCAATCGTACGAAGATTACATCAGTAATCTTACTGGTCAAACAAAATTTCAAAATATTTTTGTTTAACCGGATGGCAGGATCGGCCCGATGGAAATCGTTCCTCAAATCACGCGTGTCCCGAAGCGTTTTCCGTGAATGGGAGAAAAGAAGACAGATGTTGAAATGCGGATTTCCGAACAGATCGTGGATTCAAGTGGGAATTGCTGGACAGGGGGCATGGAAACTCTGTGGAGGTGATGATTTGGGAGCAAACCTTTTTTGGTCTGGTTCCCCTTTATGGCATTGCCAGCCGATGGTTCGGCCCCGGAGTGCGACAGGAGAAACCGTTGAAAACGGTTCATGGGGCAGGAAACTCCTCAATAAGGTGGTCGCTCCGATCAGTCCGCCAGGCTCTTTGCAATTTCCAGGGGCCATCTTTGGATGTTCGAGCAACTGCATAAAGGTAGATTGCAGAGTCGCCGCTTTTGTAGCCTTCGAGGATTCCGGAGGTGGGGTAGGCAAAACCAGTAATCTGGCCCTTATCAAGCTTGGTCCAGCCAGGGAGTTGACCGCGATCCCGCAAGTCTTCTAAAAATTTTACCGCCGCTTCACCCTCCTCATCAACCAGCGGCCCGACGCTGGTCCGCTTCAGATATATCGTCCGGTTTGGAAAATCAAACGTGACCAAATGCCGAGATAAAAAGCTCAGGCCGACTCCACTAAATGTGCCGTCCCCGTGCAGAGTCAAATGAGGGTAATCGTCCCCGCCCAGCGTGCCGTTTGGAGAACGCGTTTGGCCGGGCGCAGGCGATGCCACGTGATTCGTCCATTGCCGGTATAATTTGGGTGTTAGAAAACCATCGAAATTACAGCCGGTATCGATCAAAGTACCCCGTCCTTTCACACCGGCAAGATTCTCGCGGATGGACGGACTTCCGCCGTTAATGGCGGTCAAGGAGAATGCCTTGCCCCAATCATCCTTATTCGAGGGATTTGGGTTGAGAAAACGCACTTTGCCGGCGGCGAAATCCAGTTGAACACAATAATGCTTCAGGCAGGGCATGCCCAGGACTCCCATGACCGGACGGTTGGTGTGGGTCATCCGACTCAAATCATTCGATAGTAGTTGTATCTGCGTGCTTGTCGTGATCCTGTCACCAATTTCCAACAGGGTATCGCCCAGATAAAGCTTTGGCGCTTTGTATAGCGTTATGGTTGTCTTTCCATAACATGAACCAGACCTCGCGGTTCCGAGAGGCTTTCCCAATAATGGCGCCAATGAGCTGTCAAACAGGGTATACGAGGCGCCTGTGTCCACGACCAATAATAATTCCCGGCCATTTTCCAAATGGGCCGTTACCAAAAGTTCGTCGCCGCGGCCTGCGCCTCTGTTCATCGATATTTCGGCGGGAATTTGAACGTGAGTTGGATTTGCCGTGCGGCAGGAGCACAAAAAAAGCAGGCAAACACACGCATGAACGATGTACAATATTTTCATAAAACGGGATTCCCCGGCATTGAGGCTGTGCACTTTCTCCCACCTTTTCGTGAACTCGTCAACTTTTTGAAATCACTGTCCGACCATTCGTGCTCATGATCGAGGACTTTTCCGCCAACGCAGGCTGCAACGGCTGATGCAACGCATGTGGTCAAGGCGCGATAAATCGCATCAGCGCCCACCCAGAGACCGATGCTGATCGTGAACGGCTCCGCAATATCGGAATAGCCGGGCACCTTGGAAGGTATTTATTGCGATATCACGCGGTAGAAGCGGCTGAAGGAGTTGGAGGTTTGCGAATCGGTAAATTGAAAATGGCCGGGGGAAATTTCTGTGGCGCTCCCCAGGTCGGTCCAATTGGTTGACGGAAGGTTGGTCGCCATCAGAACGTGGAAGGGTACGCCGGGAGTATTGGTGAAGGCGAATGTGAACGAACGGTCGGGTTGGATTGTGGGGTTTGCAAGGACGGGTGGCGTCGGTTCGAGTTCGATGACATAGGATTTGGTCCATTGATTCAGACCTGAGCCAGTCAGGTTATACTCATCACTCCAGGTGGCAGCACGACCGGTTCCTGCGTGGAAGAAGGATACGCGGTCCTGGTTGTAGTTTGTGCCACTGATGGTGTTGGTGAGATTGTTCGGTTCGCCCGATTCCCAGTTCGCATACGAAAATAGTTCAGGAGTGGAGGCACCAGTTTGAATTACCCATGTGAAGCCGCCTGCGGGTTCGCTGGCGTTGGCCAACTGGTACCCGCCAATCCAGGGACCATGATCATTGGAAGACTGAGTCCAGTAGGTTGGATCATCTATCAAAGTGAACACGAAGTTGTTTTCTTCGGCGGAGGTAATTGTTGCCAGATAGCCACCTGCCGCCAGCGCCTCTGTGTTGGCGGCATCCCAGGAGATGAGGCCGGATTTGGCGACAACGCGGAAAGTGTGCCCGTTTCCGCCGGATGCGACCGTCCAGGTTGCCTGCTTGGTATTGTCAGCGTAGGCGGGCAGAGCCAAGAGGCACAAGAGGGCGGGTGCCGTGCGAAGCGGAATATCAACGTGAATTGAAGGAGTTGCTGATTTTGACATGGTCGAAGCAAGGTGGGGTTGATTTACGCTCCTGTTCATTGGGAGTGGAGGGTAGCAGTTGGAGTGTGAGAGACAAGTGTAAACAGTCTCAGGTTGTTTGGCAAAGGGCTGCACACTGGTTCAGAGTTCGCAGCCATGGGGCTCGGAAGTGTAACCCATCACACCAGTTCACATCCTGCCAACCGACGGTTCGGCTCCGGAGTGCGACAGGAGAAACCGTTGAAAACGGTTCATGGGGCAGGAAACTCCTCAATAAGGTGGTCGCTCCGATCAGTCCGCCAGGCTCTTTGCAATTTCCAGGGGCCATCCTTGGATGCTCGCGCAACCGCATAATGGTACATCGCAGAGTCGCCGATTTTGTAGCCTTCGAGGATTCCGGAAACGAGATAGACAGAGCCAATGATCTGCCCCCTATCAAGCTTGGTCCAGCCAGGAAGTTGCCCCTTATCCCGCAGGCCCTCTACAAATTTTACGGCCGCTTCGCTCTCTTCATCAACCAGGGGGCCGACGCTGGTCCGCTTCAGATACACTGTTCGGTTTGGGAAATCAAACGTGACCAAATGCCGTGATAAGAAGGTCAGGCCGACTGCATTGCATACGCCGTCCCCGTGCAGAGTCAAATCAGGGTAATTCTCCCCGCCAAGCGTGCAGTTTGGAGAATGCGTTTGGCCGCGCGCAGGCGATGCAACGTGATTCGTCCATTGCCGGTATACTTTGGGTAATAGAAAACCGTCGAAATTACAGCCGGTATCAATCAAGGTAACCTGTCCCTTCACACCGGCAAGATTCTCGCGAATGAATGGATACCCGCTGCCAAAGAGAGTCCAGGAGAATGAGGTAATCAGGGGGAATGCCTTGCCCCAATCAGCTTTATTCGAGTGATTTGGGTCGAGAAAGCGCATTTTGCCGGTGGTGAAATCCAGCTGAATGCAATAATGCTTCAGGCAATCCATGCCCAGGATTCCCATGACTTGACGGTTGGTGTGGGTAATCCGGCTCAAATCATTCGATATTAGTTTTATCTGCGTGCTTGTCTCGACCCAGTCACCCATTTCCAACGGGGTATCGCCCAGATAAAGCTTTGGCGTCTTGTATCGCCTCGTGGTTTCCCTGCCATAAGTTGAAGAAGACCACGTGAATCCGCGGGGCTTTCCCAATAATGGCGCCAATGAGCTGTCAAACTGGGTATACGGGTCGCCTATGTCCACGAGCAATAATAATTCCCGGCCATTTTCCAAACGGGCCGTTACCAAAAGTGCGTCACCAGTGCCTGCGCCTCTGTTCATCGATATATCGGCAGGAAGTTGGGTGGTTGTTGCAGCTGGAGCAAAAAAGGCGGTTGCAAAAAACGGAATGCCAGCCATAAAAAGAACCGTGGCGCCGGTGATGACGGAAATTTTCATTTTATGCCACACCATTGTTTTCAAGGCTCCCTTCACCAGCGCCAGAGTCGAAGCGCCAGCGTTCGCTCCTTTGGCCGCCGCAACGACGGCAGTCACAGATGGCGCCATTTCCGGAGCAGCGGACTGGACGGAATTGGCAGCAATCAGTCCGGCGATGATGGAAGTTGTTGAAGTCACGCCACGCCTTGCGAAATATTTCCGCATATTTTCCAACGCACGATTCACCCGCATCCGTGCTGCGTCCTCACCCGTCCCCAGCGCCATCCCCACCTCCTTCAAATCCTTTCCTTCCATGAACCGGAGCACGATGGCGTTATGCTCCTTCTCCCTCAAACTATTCAGCGCGTCCTCCAGATGTGGCGCGATATGCGACCAAGCGTCAAATCCCTGCTCGTTTGAAGCGGATTCCATTTCCATATAAGCCTCCTGTTCGCGGCGTTGGCGACGGCGTTGCACGGTCAAGGCGTTGGCGGAAACATATCGTGCCGTGCGGCAGAGCCAGCCGGAGAGGATGGTCCTGGGACCAAGTGAGCTGGCTTTCCGGGCCAGAATGATAAAAACGGCCTGGGTGATTTCCTCTGCCAGATGAGGGTCGCGCACTTGCCGCAGGGCGACTGAATAGACCAGGTTTAAGTGCCGGGATACGAGCGTGGCAAACGCCTGCTCGGAATTGCTCTGGGCATATTCCCGCACCAAGTTCATGTCATCGGACATCATTGACCAGTACATTTACACAGCCGAGGAAACCGAACAGATTATTTTTGACGGCTTCTTCCATGCCAATTCCGTTCAATAATCTCTTTGAGCCCTGATGGGTGACCCTTTTCAGCCCGGATGTTATTTCCGGCTTCGACGGAAAGACCCCCATCCAGGACATGGCCCTGCTGCTCACCATCTTTGCGGAAGATGAGAAAGGTCACGAGAGCGAAGCGTTGAAAGACTTGAAGGCGTTGGCGCAGAATACCAAGGTTTCGCCGGACATCAGGCAATCTGCACAAGTGATATTGCAGGGGAGGCAGAGCAAACAATGAGGAGTTAAGGTCTCGCTTGTTGGATTCCCGGAACTTAATGGGCGAAACCTTTTAAAAAGCTCTCAGCACGCGCTAGAACCTGATGGGTGACTGACCGAATAAGAAGCAATCGGAATCCAAGCGCATGAAATGAAAGGATCGGATGCAGCTCTGGATGCACTTTGGCCGTCAAGGCAACTGAACCAGAGAAGTTGAGGCAGGTAACGTTTTGTCTGTGCCGGTTGACACCAACACTAATTGGCGACCCCTTTATGAGACTCCTTACGTCATCTCCTACGCAATTGCTGTCGACAGGTTGTATCGCTGAAGCAATTATTGGTTTGATGACGGCGATTCAATTCATGGGCAGGGCAGGTGTTCTTTTTGCCTGCACGCTGTTGGTGGCTGGCTTTGCCTTTGGGCAGGAGGGGGAAGCAATTAAAATTAAGGCGGGAGCGGAAATTTCGGCGAATGCACGGGGGTCGATCGTAACGAGCAAGACTAATTCAATCACTGACCTGGTGCTGATCTATGAGGCTGGAGCGGGTCGCCAGCCTTGGACGATGGATGGTTTCAAGCCTTATGTTTACCGTGAAGTGGAGGGAAAGTTTGAGTGGCTTTTTGATGGGTTTCTTTTTATCGATTTCCTGGCGCCTTCGGGTGCGCGGCTGTGTCCGATTACCCAGCGCAAAGACGCGACGAAGCGTGACTGGCAGGAGTTGATGGACCAGTACTTTCAAGATGGACAAAGCCTTGCGGCGTTGGATCAACTGCTGGATTCGCTGGCGGCGAAAGGACACAAGCCCATCCGCAAACGTCAGGTCGTGATAACACTTCCCACCCCGATGACGGGCTCGGATCCGAATCGGGTTGTGATTACTTCGGAATGGGGCGAGTTGGACGGGAAGACTCTGGATTTCAACCAGGCGGAGGAGCGGTTGAGGGCGGCGCGATGGTATGTTGACGAGGTGCTTAAACGTTGGCAGGAGAAAAATTACAAGCACCTGGAACTGGCCGGATTCTATTGGGTGTTCGAACGCGCGTGGCAGGTGCATCATACGCAGGAAATCGGAGCATACATCCATTCGAAAGGTTCCCATTTATATTGGATTCCCTCGTGGCCTCAGGGAAGGAAAAACTGGCAGCAGTACGGTTTTGATTTCGTTTACCAGCAGCCCAATTATTTTTTTCATCGTCAGCCCACGCCAACCGATCGGCTCGAAGCTGCCTGCCAGTTTGCAGAAGGCTGCGGTACGAGCATGGAAATGGAGTTCAATAAGGATCTGCTGACCAAACCTGCGTTCCTGACTTATTTCGATGAGTATCTTCGCGCGTATGAAAAGCATCAGGTTTGGGAAAGACGGCCGGTAGCCTACTATGAGGGCCATGGCGCGTGGTCTGATATGGCCAACAGCCAGGAGCCATCGGTGAAAAGCCGATACAAAGCCTTGGCGGACATCATCGCGAGAAGGCAAAGGAAAGCGGATGCGGGCTTTGTTTTTCGACAGGAAGCGGACGCAATGCATAATTAATAATTTGATGGATTACGAAGACCTAAAATCGCAATTGTCCTGGACTTTCCAGCGTGGCGAGCACTTGGAGCCACACCATGAACTGGCCTGACCGAAATCAATTGTGTTCACGCAAAATTGTAAATACTTAGGATCGATCCCTTTTCGTGTAAATAATTTGGACCGACCCCTCGGCTGGAAAAGTTGAGGTAGGTAACGTTTTGCCGGTTGACACCAGCAATGGGTGACCCACGAATTGCAGTTGGAACAGAAGGACGACGAACTCGTTGTTTCGTTATTGGATCCCAAACAGAAGCGTATTTTTATCCATGTACCGAGAACGAAGAGCTAACAAAATCAGTGTAGCCAATGCCGGGTTGTGCACTGACTTTGCGGTTCATGTCATCGGCCGGCCTGGTTGACCGTAATTGACACCATATTATTCGCCTCAAAACTCTTGGAAATTTGTCCGCTTGGACCTGCCCCCTATCTATCATAGAACACACCCACCCAAGAAATGGAGCGAGGGAGGCTGGACTGCCACCCGTGCCCCAGCTTCCTTCGTTTCTATCAAGGGTAACACTTACTTTTGGCGCGCGGCGGATTGGGGGGCGTGGGGAGGTGGAATCGCAGGTCGCGTACGCGGGTGGAGGCATGTGGAGGGAGAAAGGCGCGGGCCTTGTTAGGGAGCGCGCGGCAATGTGTCCTTACCAACGCAAGCGAACGATCCTGGCGGTTGGATGGTTATCGTGGATCGCCTACGCGTTGGGCACGATGAATTGGATTATGCCGCGAGGGAGGTCACGGAAGCGGCGCAACGCGTTCCCTACCGATTTATTGATTGCTGGCGCGAGTTTTGAGTCCTTGGTCGCGTACGCGGGTGGGTGGGCTTGGTTTTCAGGCGGTGGCACTGGGTGGTTCGAGGTTGGTGGTAATGGTCGGTTGGGGGAGTTGGATGATGGGATTGGGAGTTGCAGAAGGTGGAGTTGCGTCGGTAGTTGGGGTGGTGGTGTCGGAGGTGGTTTTGGTGGTTCGTGTGCGGAGGGTGCGGCCTTGGGAGCGGGCGATTTTCTTTTTGGCTTCGGCCTTGTCGCCTTCGAGGACGTCACGTTTGATTACTTCCTGGGTTAAGATGGTTCGGATTTCGAGGGGGAGCGGAATGTCTAATGATGTAATTACCAAGGTCACAGCGGAATGTGGCCAAGGCGGTGGATTTCATGCGTTTTCGGTCCTTCGGTTGGGCTTGATGGAGGAGGTTGGCGTTTTTGGGCCGAAGGTTTTTATGGGAATGGTTACCTGGGGCTCCGCTGCGCTACACCCCAGGCTTTCACATGGCAGGCTTTCAGCCCTGAAGAAGTTTGAGGGGGAAGGGGCCTTGCGCGGAGAATGCGGCGAATGGCCAAGGGAAATATCAGATTGTCAGATTTTCAAATTCTCAGATTGGGGAAGCGTGAGGATTTTGATTATTGGTCGCGTACGCGTGTGGAGCAAATGGGATGAGTGGGGTCTCGGGCCTCGTCAGGGAGCGAGCGGCAGCTCATCCTTACCATTAATTTATGGCTGGCGCACGACGTGGCATCGTGGGCTGCGTCCGCAGGTAAGCTCGATTGGCGGAACAAAGTCACCGACGGGGTCAGAATTCCGGGTGTTTCCACACGGGTGCCAGCGTCATTCCACCGATTAACTGATTGCTGGCGCAGAGGATTGGAATCGTTGGTCGCGTGCTATCGGCGAGATGGGGATGTTGGTGCGTTTTCGATCCTTCGGTTGGGCTTGGTGGAGGAGGTTGACGTTTTTGGGCCGAAGGTTTTTTACGCACTTGTACCAAAGGTAGTCGCGCCAAATCGAACGAGGCACGACAACCTTGGGCTGTAAGCCGAAACCACTTTGTGGTTTTTTTGGGGAAAAGGGCAAAGGAATGAGCAGGTGCCACGGCGCAAGGGTTGGTTGAATGTTTGGGATCTTGGGTCGCGTCCGCTATGGGCTCGATGGAGCGAACAGGGTCGCCGACGTTGTCAGAATTCGGGCAGAGCCTCGTTCCACCATTTAATGGATTGCTTGCGCGCGGGGATGGATATGTTGGTCGCTTACGCGGGTGGAGCAAATGGGATGAGTGGGGGCGCGGGCTTTGTCAGGGAGCGAGCGGCAGGTCTTTCCAGACGGGCACCAATCCTTACCATTAATTGATGGCTTGCGCACGACGTGGAATCGTGGGCTGCGTCCGCAGATAAGCTCGGTGGGATGAACAAAGTCACCGACGAGGTTAGAATTCGGGGTCCTTCCAGACTGGCACCATCGTCATTCCACCATTAAACGTTTGCTCGGGCGAGGTTTGGTGTCGTTGGACCGCGTACGCGGATTGAGTGGGGCGTTAGGTTAAGCATCCTTGGCCTTATTTGGGAAACGGCGCAGCGTGTTCCCTACCAGAATGAACGAGCCTGGTGGTTGGATTGGGGGGCGTTGGCCGCGTACGCGGGTGAGGCATTTTAACCTGTTGGGTTTTTGGGGCGTTTTAGGCGGGTGACCCAGATACACAGCAGGATAACAAACACTGTGATGAGAATGGTGGCCAAGGTGTATTTATTACTGCTTTTGACCGGCCGGCTTGGATCGGTATCCCGCTCCACCAATCCAAAGTACGGACCGTCCGTGGTGCCTCCAAAACCGATAGTGCCATTGAGGGGCGCATCATTCCAATCCCCTTTGGTTCCTCTCGGCGGGTTGTCTGAGTAGTGCCAATTTATGGTCCCGCAAAACTCATCTTCACCGAAATCATCCGGCTGTCCTGGTTTCCAATTACTGTAGGTAAGCGGCTCGCCTGTCACCCAATTGAACGTGGTGTGTGTGGTGAGGCCAAATTTTTTTTTAAGTTGTCGCAATCGGCTATTCGCGTGACGGTCAATGAGGCCGATCCAGAGTGGCCGGTGCTCATACGCTCCGGTAAGGAACCTGGCATTGATAAAATTTTGCTCGTTGGAGGTTGTGATGGTCGCCAACGTCCCTCCCCATGATATGGCCAGGTGCTCAGCGGTGGTCCAATTCGTGGCTGATGTTGTTAATGCGTAATAATGGTTGTTCCCACCAGCAGCCGCACTCCATTGAACCCAAGTTTGTGCAAAGGCTTGCCCAGTCCCCATCAATACTGCAAAGATGGCAAACCAATTTTGCGTGCGAAAGAGGAAGTTCATCTTGATACTCCAAATGATTTAACTCAGATATTTCATGCAGGTCAAACACTGTGCGCCCAGCCCAGCATATTCGCGGCGCAAATCGGGCGTTTTTCACAATGCTTCAGCAGCAAACCAAGACGAGCAGAACCGGAAAGCGAGCCATTCGGCTCGCCGGTATCCGCTCCAACTCGCCTCTTTGAGTGTTATCCATGTATTGAAATACCAGTGGCGAAGGAGAAATGAGGGGCGGATGTGTTTAGGATCGTTGGTCGCGTACGCGAAGAGGATCTCGAAGCAAGGTTAGAGACTCCTCACGTCGTCTCCTACGCGAGAGAACGTGCCTGGCGGTGGGATTTGGATTGTGGGGCGCGTGCGCGATAAGCTCGATGGGTTCGGCAGAATCACCGATGAGGTTAGAATTCCGGGCCCTTCCGGACGGGCACCAGTGTCATTCCACCAATTCCTTCGTGGTGGAAAGATAAGTTCGTTAAGACTTTAAAACGACTTTGATTCCACCAGCTTGACGCGAGTTGGCAGGGAGCTCTCGAGCAGATTGGCCAACTCCAGGGCTTGCCGGTCAGTATAATTTCCCGTGAGTTGTCCCCGACCGCCGGTAATAGGTGATCGGATGATGGGGGCGGACTGTATTTTACCATCCAGTATGATGGCCAATTTTCGCCCCACATTTTCAGTGGTGACATTTGCAAGGATTTCCGTGCCTTTACGGTCAAAGGTAAAGTTAATCTCCGGTTGACCTACCTGGTTGCGGCTCACCATCGCGCTTGTTAGGTATTTGCCGGTCAGGCCCTGCTCCGGCATTTTCTTCACCAGATAAGTGGAGGTTTGCTGCCGGCCATTCGGCAAATCGTTCATCTCCTTCATCGTTTCATAGCCGATTTCGGTCAATCCCTGCTTAATCATGTCTTCACTATGTTCATGCACGAGGCGGAATTCCAAAAAGGCATTGTTAAATAAATGGCTTTGAGCCAGTTCGATGTTCTGCGAACCCACCATGGGAGAGATAATGCGGGCCTGGTTTGTCGAAACAGTTTCCCAAAAAACAGTGGTGCCGAATTTCCCAAACCGTTTAAGCATCACCTGCCTGACCTCGGCCATAAGGTTTGTGTTTGCCGCCGCCTCGGAGGCATCAATTTCCAACAGAAAAGCAATTCCATGCTCCGGCGGCTTTGTGAGCGGGGCGCTCTGGTGAGGGCGGAAATAAAACACCAGGGCCACCAACAGAAACAGCATACCCACGAAGACCAGGCCGAGGGTTGCGAAATTTTTTTTCATTCCGAATAGATAATGTGCGTTGGATAATGAGTCTGCGCTCTTGCGCGGCAGATTGACAAGGTCGGTCCAACGTTGCAATGCTAAAGCCAGGGGAAGTATGGGTCGCAACTTTGGTGCTGGGGGCGGGGAGTGTGAGTTGGATCGTTGGTCGTGTACGCTGATGGGAATGCGAAGCAAGGTTAGAGACTCCGTACGTCGTCTCCTACGCGAGAGAAGGTGCCTGGCGGTGGGATTGGGTCGCGGGTCGCGTGCGCGGGTGGGGCAGTTGAAAGGGGGCGAGATGTGGGTGTTTTGGGCTTCTTTTGTTGGCAGGGATTCAAATTACCGTGCCGTGGGGGATGACGCCGTTTTTGGGGATGATGACGATGCCGTCGCGGATGAAGTAGAGCGGGTGGTCGAGGTTCTCGGGTTTGCCGGCGGGGCTGATGACGCAGTTGTCGCCGATGCGGGCGTTTTTATCGATGATGGCGTTTTCGATCCGGGTGTTCTGGCCGATGCCAACGCGCGGGCGGTCCTGGCGGGTGCTCTCCTCGATGGAACTGAGGGATTCGTAGAAATCGCAGCCCATGGAGATGACGCGTTTGAGTTCGCTGCCGGCACCCACGACACTGCGGATGCCGATGACGGAGCTGGTGATTTTGGCATGGTTGATGATACAGCCGTCGGAGACCATGGCGTGATCGATCTGGGCGCCGTTGATTTTGGAGCCGGGGAGGAAACGGGGGCGGCTGAAGACCGGGGCGGCCATGTCGAAAAAGTTGAACCTGGGAAGTTCGTTGGTGACATCGAGATTGGCTTCAAAGAAGTTGCGGATGGTTCCGATATCTTCCCAATAGCCTTGATAAACGTAGGAGAATACCCGATGGGTTTTGATGGCGTCGGGAATAATATGTTTGCCGAAGTCAGTCAGGTTGTTATCGAGCATCCTAATGAGCACTTCGCGCTTGAAGACGTAGATGCCCATGGAAGCGAGGAAGAGTTCGCGGTCTTCCTGGATGCCGAGCGTGGAATAGGACGCGCGGTCGAGATGCAGCTTGTCCAGAATGGCTGGATCTTTTGGTTTTTCGTGGAAATGAGTGATGCGCCGTTCAGAATCCATGTGGAGAATGCCCAAGGAGGAGGCATCCTGACGAGGGACGGGAATGGTGGCGACAGTGAGGTCGGCGTCGGTATCAGCGTGTTGGGCGACGATGGAGCGGAAGTCCATGCGGTAGAGTTGGTCGCCACTGAGAATGAGCAGGTATTCGAACTCGTGATTCAGGAAATGGATGAGGTTTTTGCGGACGGCGTCGGCCGTGCCTTGATACCACGAGGTATCGGAAAAGGTTTGCTCGGCGGCGAGGATTTCGACGAAGCCTCCGGAGAAATGATCGAACTTGTAGGATTGGGAGATGTGACGGTGGAGCGACGCGGAGTTGAACTGGGTGAGGACGTAGATGCGCCGGAGTCCGGAGTTGATGCAGTTGGAAATGGGGATGTCAACGAGACGATATTTGCCGGCGAGCGGGACGGCAGGTTTGGCGCGTTCCTTCGTAAGGGGAAAAAGCCGGGGTGCCCTGACCGCCACCCATGATGACGGAGAGAACATTGCTGGTGTTAACTGACTGCCTTACAGGATACGCCATAATAGGTGCCTTTATTCCAAGAACGCTGGGGTTGTTATAGGGATGGGAAGGGCAGGTGACAAGTGGAGAGTGGCGAGTGGGCAGTAAAGAGTGACGGGTGGAGGGTGACAAGTGAAATGACTGTGATGGTGAATGCGTATAATGAGAATAAAAGTAGGCTTGCCGGGGGCAGAATTGTGGTATGATAGACGATTCGTTGAGGTGGGCAAAAGGGTTCAGGACGATCAGAAGCGCAAGTGGCCTTTAATGGCGATTGGAAATTAATGGTGCGAACTGGTATTTGAGAAGGATCGACGTGCGTTCCGGCCAAGACCTACTGACAGAACACGCAAACAGATCGACATTTGGAGAACTTAAACTATGTGCGGAATCGTTGGCTATATCGGGAAACAATCGGCAGCACCCATCATTCTGGAGGGCCTGCGGCGGTTGGAGTATCGCGGCTATGACAGCGCGGGAATGTCGGTGTTGAATGGGCACGGATTGGAGGTGCGCAAGAAGAAGGGAAAGATCGAGGAGGGGTTGGGGAAGTTGCTGAAAACGAATCTGCTCCTGGGCCAGGTGGGAGTGGGGCATACGCGATGGGCAACTCACGGCGAGCCATCCGACGAGAATTCGCATCCGCACTTTGATCACAGTGGGAAAATTTCGGTGGTTCATAACGGGGTGGTTGAGAATTACGACCGGTTGAAGGACCGGCACTTGAAGGCGGGACATACCTTCCAATCGAGCACCGACACGGAAGTTTTGGCGCACTTGATCGGGGAGCATTACGAACGCATCAAGCGCTGTGAGACGGAACAAGCCACGCAGAATGGGGATGGGTTGCATCCGCTGACGAAGGCGGTGACGGAGGCGTTGCGGGAGGTGATTGGGACCTATGGAATTGCGGTGATATGCGCGGATTATCCAGAGGTGATAGTGGGGGCACGTCGAGGGTCGCCATTGATCGTGGGGATTGGTGACGGGGAACATTTTCTGGCGAGCGATGCGACGGCGATCGCGTTGCACACGCGGCAGGTGATTTATTTGAATGATTACGATGTGGTGACGTTGCGAGCGGATCGGTTTGCTGTGACGTCGCTGGGTTCGGATATCGCACGTGTGCAGATCAGCCAGTTGGAATTCAGTCCTGAACAGGCGGAGAAGGGTGAGTTTGAACACTTCATGTTGAAGGAGATTTTCGAGCAGCCGCGCACAGTCGCGAATGCGATGCGGGGGCGTATTGATTTGGAGGAGGGGACGGCGAAGTTCGGTGGCTTGAATATGTCGGTGGCGGAGTTGCGGGCGATTGACCAGATTGTGATCACGGCTTGCGGGACGAGCTGGCACGCGGCATTGGTGGGGGAGTATTTGTTCGAGGAATTGGCGCACATTCCGGTGGAGGTGGAATATGCGAGCGAATTTCGGTATCGCAATGCGCCGATTGAGAAGAACACGTTGGTGCTGGCGATCACGCAATCGGGTGAGACGGCGGATACGCTGGCGAGCTTGCGGGAGACGAAGCGTCGTGGGCACAAGGTGCTGGCGATTTGTAATGTGGTGGGGAGCACGATTGCGCGGGAGGCGGATGGCGGAATTTATTTGCATGCCGGGCCGGAGATTGGGGTGGCGTCGACGAAGGCATTTACGTCACAGGTGACGGTGCTGTCGTTGTTGGCGCTGTTCATGGGGCGGATTCGGATGTTGTCGTTGCATCGCGGGGAGAAGATTTTGAAGGCGTTGCAAGCGGTGCCGGACCAGATGGAAAGGATGCTGGAGCAAAATGGAGAGATCCGGAGGATTGCGCAGAGATTTGCAAGTGTGCGAAATTTTTTCTTTTTAGGGCGGCAATATAATTTTCCCGTGGCGCTGGAGGGAGCATTGAAGTTGAAGGAGATTTCCTATATTCACGCAGAGGGTTATCCCGCAGCGGAGATGAAGCATGGGCCGATAGCATTGATTGATGACCAGACACCTAGCGTGGTGATCATTCCCAGCGATGCGATGTATGAGAAGACATTGAGCAACCTGGAAGTGGTGAGGGCACGCAAGGGGCCGGTGATTGCGATTGCGACGGAGGGGAATGAGGCGCTGGCAAAACAGGTGGATGAGATTATTTATCTGCCGCAGACCTTGGAGGCGGTATTCCCGTTGCTAGCGGTCGTGCCGCTGCAATTGCTGGCGTATCACGTGGCGGTGGCGCGAGGTTGCGATGTGGATAAGCCACGGAATCTTGCCAAGAGTGTGACGGTGGAGTGACGGTACGGTTTATTGACAATCTGCTGTGCGCGTTCCGACCTCTCCTCCACCCAATTTTATTTGGGTTTTGGAGGAAAAGTCAGCAGACTGTGTGTAAAGTTTTATCCATTCACCTTCCGGATAAATCTGTTCCTGGCGATAGGTGTGGACACATTTCCAGCGCCAGTTTATAAGATCCTTGAGCTATTTCAAAAACCTGTCATTCGTAAAGTCGATGTATATCTGTCCTTGGCAACGTCGAGCTGTGTAAATCGGAGTCTGATCATCTTTATTGGCTTACTGAATTATGATTTTTCCGGAGCCGGCAATCGTTCCGCAGCATCAAAAGTTCGACACCACTCATTGGAGCATGGTCATGCTCGCTGGAAAAACTCACTCCGCACAATGCGCTGAAGCATTGGAAAGACTTTGCAGGACTTATTGGCTGCCACTTTATTTTTTTGTTCGGGGACGGGGTTTCGGTGCTGAAGACGCTCAGGATTTAACACAGCAATTCTTTCTCACCCTTCTGGCTCGAAATGATTTTTCCACGGTGAATCCCGCAAAGGGGAAATTCAGAACGTTTCTTTTGACTTCCTTAACCCATTTTCTGGCCAATGAGTGGGACCGCTCAAAAGCGGCGAAGCGTGGAGGAGGGAAAACCATCATTTCCTTGGAAGGAATCAAGGCCGAAGAATCGTACCAGGTGGAGCTATCTCATCACATTTCGCCGGACAAGAGTTTTGACCAGCGCTGGGCCATTTCAGTGTTGGAGCAGGCGCTGCTGCAATTGGAAAGGGAGTTAATGCAACAGGGGAAGCAGAAGCTTTTTGAGGAGCTAAAACAATTTCTAACCAACGATCCAAAGGAGCAGGATTATTCCGAAGTGGCTGTCGGGCTCGGAATGAGCAACCAACACGTGGCTGTAACAGTCTTTAGGCTGCGTAAGCGCTATGGAGAGCTGGTCCGGTCAGAAGTTGCCCAGACGGTTGCCAGCCCCTTGGATCTGGAGGATGAAATGAGACATTTGTTCCAGGCGCTCATGCTTTGATTTGCTCTGGAACAAAAATTGGTAACTGTCGGGATATTGGCTCGCAGTAATCTCAAAAACAGCATCTTTGGGAATCATGACGGCAGATAAAAAGTGCTCGAAATGTGGCGCGTCAATATCCGAGCGCGCCCTGAGAGGCTTATGTCCCAAGTGCCTGGGCCGGCTTGCTTTTGGTTTTCTAGCCTCAGAACCCACTGATGGTTCCGAGATGCTAAATGCCCTCCGGCGAGTGGGCGATTACGAGATTCTTGAGGAGATCGCTCGTGGCGGTATGGGAGTGGTTTATCGGGCCAGGCAAATGAGTTTAAATCGTCTCGTCGCGCTGAAGATGGTTTTGCATGGTCCGTTCTCGAGCGAAGAATTCGTGCAACGCTTCAAGACCGAAGCCCAAGCTGCGGCTCGATTGCACCATCCAAACATCGTCGGTATTTACGAAATTGGAGAGGAGGATGGACATCATTATTTCTCCATGGAATATATCGAAGGAAAAAATCTGGCGGATTTGACAAGTCAAAGGCCTTTAAACGCCGCCAGAGCCGCTCGACTGTTGAAGACTATTTCAGAGGCGGTTCACTATGCGCATGGTCAAGGCGTACTCCACCGGGATCTGAAGCCTTCCAATGTAATCATAGATAATTTGGACCAGCCACATATTACTGACTTCGGTTTGGCAAAAGTAATTCAGAGTCGTGCCGGGTTGACGATCACTGGTCAAACCTTGGGATCGCCCAACTATATGGCCCCGGAGCAGGTGGGTGGAAAACATAGCGTCACCGGCGCCTTCACGGATGTCTATTCACTAGGGGGTATTTTGTATCACTTACTCACTGGTCGCCCGCCATTCCAGGGAGAAACAATCCCTGAAGTGTTGTCCCAGCTACAAGCGGCAGACCCGGTACCGCCGAGAAGACTGAACCCCAGCGTTCCGATCAGTCTGCAAACGATCTGTATGAAATGTTTGCAGAAACAACCCGAGGGACGCTACGCAACTGCCGGAGAATTGACAGAGGAATTGGAGTGCTTCCTCGCTAATAAACCAATAAAGGCCCGGCCCGTCTCAGCGGTTAGAAAACTTACGCTTTGGTGTCGAAGGCATCCCGTCCCGGCAGCTTTGACGGTCGCCCTGGCTATGGTAATTCTGCTTGGATTCGTGGCCGTGTTTGGACAGTGGAGCAGGGCGGAGTTGCTTGCAAGGGGGGAGGCAAACCAGCGGAGGATTGCCGAAGAGCATGGTAGAAAAATGGCACTTAATCTGTACGCTGCGGACATGAGCGTGGCTTCCCAGGCCGCCCAAAGGGGCGACTATGGACTCGCTAGAAGAACACTTTCGGCTTTAAAACCCAAGGCTGGAGATGTGGATTTGCGCGGTTTTGAATGGTTCTATTTGTGGAATCAGTGCGAGGGGGATCAGCTGGCAGTCCTAACCGGGCATGCTTGGATTGTCACTTGCATCGCATTTTCATCCGATGGAAAGTGGCTCGTAACTGGCAGTCAGGATGGAACCGCAAAATTGTGGGATGTTAAAGGCAGGAAATTAATTCACTCGTTTGAAGTCACCCCAGGTGCCGTCTGGTCGGTAGGCTTTTCGCCTGAGAGAGATCTGGTAATGACTGCGGGAGCGGGCGATCAGGTTAAATTTTGGGACACAAAAGATTTCCATCTGGTTTCTGAACTGCCCGGGCAGATTGCCTCACTGTCAAAAACAGGTTCAGTGGTGGCGATCTCCCACTCAAGTCCTTTTTTTTGGGAGCGCAGCGGATTCGTGGAGCTTCGGGATTATCGAACCGGTGCCAAATTAAAGGGAATTTCAAGTAAAGCCAGAGCCGTCGCGCTTTCTCCTGATGGTAAAAGGCTGGCCGGAGCCGGGCCCTCACATGACGTCGAAATCTGGGACGTTGCTTCCGGAGAAAAGATAGGTGCTATTTCAACGCAGAAACCGATCTGGTCGGTGACATTTTCTCCTGACTCAAAAAAGCTGCTGACGACTGACTGGTCAAATGAAGCCTCGCTCTGGGAACTCGATTTGCTGGTATCTCCGCGGAAATTAAAAGGACATAACCTGACAGTTTGGTCAGCAATGTTTTCCCCGAACGGAAAGCAAATTGTCACTACCGGCTCAGATCAAACCATCCGAATATGGGATACTGCCACCTTGGAAACTGAAGGGGTATTACGAGGACATGGCAACGAGGTGTGGTGTGCAGCATTGACTCCCGACGGAAGATTTCTGGCTTCCGGTGGCAAGGATCAAGCAGTAATGCTTTGGCCAGGAAAGATCCAGGCCCAAAAACGGTCCCTGCCGCTAAACACCGGCGAGCGTCCCATTCTCAGTTCTGATGGAACAAAAGCAATTCTGGTCACGAAAAATGGGGCAAACAAGGCGTTGCGGCTTTGGAACATTGAAACGCAGACGGAGCTTGCAGATCTGGGCGAAGAAAATGCCATCGGCTTTAGTCCGGAGGGACAAAATATTGTCCTGCTTAACAGGGAATCCGGATGCCTCGAATTTTGCCTGCCCGGTGCCAGGGGGCATGCCGGATGTACACTCGAGTACGCCCGGACAAAGGAAAAGCCGTTTGAATGTTTTGGTTTCAGTCAGGATTACAAAAAATTCTTTTCAATTGGTGTTTCCGGAACTATCCGGGTGTGGGATGCAAAAAGCGGGAAATTGACCTGGAGTGCTCAGGGACCAAAACCTCCCATTCGGGCTGCTGAATTGGCACCGGATGGAAAGCTATTGGCAGTCAGCCTCGAAAGAGAAAATTCTGTTCGTCTTTATCAATCCGACGGCAAATCTCAGAAGGAACTCAAAGGACACCGTGATTTCGTCAGCGGCCTGGCGTTTTCGCCGGATGCAACAAGTTTGGCCACTGGGAGCATGGATGGAACCATAAAAGTTTGGAATACCTCCAAGGGTCAATGGCTTTTTGATCTTCCAGGCCATATGCAGGAAGTTACTGATGTCTCCTTTTCACCTGATGGAAAGACACTTGCGTCAGTGGGATTGCACGAGTCCGTTAAGCTCTGGCATCTGAAAACGCAGAGGGAATTGCTCTCCATTGAAATGCCAAAAGCCGGTGCGTTCATCGAATTTACTGGTGACGGGAAGCGCTTGGCGGTCACAACCGGGGAGGATACCGTTCAGTTTTTTGATGCTGTGGATCACGTGGGCAAATTGCCATCTGATTAGCAGATCAAACTTTTTTAAAATACTTTGTAATCCACAGCCTTTAATTCTTCTTAGCCATATTGAACTGACCTGTATACGTCGGGCGGAGTGACAGAATTCTGCTGAATTTGCATTTAGCGCCATACATTACGAGCAAAAGAAGCACGGCAACGAAGCGATTGCGCTGTGCCGTGGCGTATTGACCAAATGCCTTCGAATCACCACTTCAAAACCTGGCTTGGAAATTGTCTGATTGTTTTCCTAGGCTGCGTTCTGATTTGCTTTCCGGCACAGGCAGGCTCTGGAACCGCTCTGCGCTATGATGGAACGAATAGCTACGTTCAACTTTCCTCCAGCGCGGCCTTCAACGCCTTTCCTCTCACTGTCACGGCGTGGGTTCGCACCGTGGATCAAGATGCCCAGGTTCGAGGGGTGGTGAGTAAATATGTGGATGGCTCGTTCAACGGGTGGACTTTATTTTTTTACTCCGGGCATATACGGGCATTCTATTTTCGAAACTCAAGTTCCTACGTCTGGGACGGGGGTCTTGGGCTGGATGGTGGGCTTCTGGCAGATGGGGCCTGGCATCATGTGGCTCTGGTGGTGGATGCCTCGGGAGGAAGGCTTATCGTTGATGGAGTGCAGAAGGCTTCCCGCGCATGGACCGGCACGGCTGGAGTGTCCTCTTCAGCTGACCCATTGCAAATTGGGCGATATAACCTATATCCAACGAGATTCCACGGCGATATTGATGAGGTTTCTGTTTGGAATCAAACTTTGGATGTTGCCTCGCTGAATTACATAAAACATCGGCGCCTGGCGGGAGGAGAGGATGGTTTAGTGGCCCTGTGGCATTTTGATGAGGGGAGCGGCGCGACCGCGACAGATTCCAGTGCATCCGCCTTAGTGGCCAGTCTGGTTGGTTCACCGCAATGGGTGACATCAACCGCTCCTTTGCCGCTTTCGCCCGTGGCGGCCACTGCTCTTAAATGCAATGGCGTTAACGCCCAGGCTGTAATGCCTCATGTGCCGGCTCAGGATACTCTCCCCATAACTCTCATGGCATGGGTGAAGACCAGCCAAAGCACTGGCGCATACCCAGGCATCGTCACAAAGTATGTTGGAAACTCCGTGAACGGGTATGCAATCGGGTTGAACGCTGGGAGAATTGACCCTTGGTATTATGCCAGTGGCACCAGCTTCATTGATCCGGGCTTCACCAATGCCAGCGATCGTTTTGTTGCCGATGGGCAGTGGCATCATATCGCGTTTGTCGTGGACACAAGCACTGGTCGCACTTACATCGATGGACAGCTCGTTAACACGCAACCCTGGACAGGAACTCCTGCAGCAGTGACAACTACGGAGAGCCTGCGTTTGGGTGCATACACTGGCGGAGGCGCGCTTTTCTTCAACGGGTCGATTGATCATGTCTCCCTTTGGAACACCGCCCTCACCAGCACTGATATAAATCGTTATTCTCATCTACCACTGGCGGGGACTGAAAGCGGCTTGATTTCCGCTTATGAAATGAATGAGGCCAGCGGCACAACGATTAATGATCTTACGGGTCTGGCAAACGGAATCGCCTCCGGTGGTTTTACCCGCGTGGGTTCGCTCGCGCGCGTCGGTGATGCTTCGCAATATCTTCTTGGTTCCTTGGATGTGGCAAATTACGGACGCTCCTGGGCGATCCAGAACAGCCCCAATTTTCAAACTTTTCCTCTGAATGCGCAGGCCAGTCTTTGGCGATTCTACGACTACGGAGATGCTCCAACCCCGGTATCGGTGAGTACGTTCATCAATCCCGTGATGACCAATGCATCGTCACAAGGCGTACCTCTTAAGCCGACCTCCATGTACTCGAATCTGTATATTTTGGATTCCTACAACGCCTCCTCGCCGCTGACTCCCACTGCGATGAAGACGATTACCACAGTTATCAATGTCGAGCCGCAAGGTCAGCTTCAGTCGGTCAGCCAGACTTATTCCACTGCGGTTGCCTTCTCTCATCAGGTGATTAGTAACCCCGTTATTACTGATGAAGTATCAAATTTGCCACTTGCACGGTTTCTTCATTTCAACGGCAATCTTTTCTTTGGTTCGATCCAAACAGTCTTTACGTCCATCGCGAACACTCCGGTGGCAGGAGCACCTAGCAGCGGCGGACTGACCACACAACTCGCCGTGAACAACAACTCCGGGTCGCTCGTTACGAGGCCGGACCATCATTATGGAAACGGTAGCTTGATCAATTCCATTATCTTCGACAATGGCGATGCGTTGACACCTTCAGCCTCTGTTCCTCTCACCGGCTCGGTTCCCGACACCGATTGTATTCAAAACATTTGCTTCACCCGGACCAATATAAATCTGACAAGCAGTGGCATTAACGCACTGGTTTCTCTTCAACTTCCTTTGGGCTTCAGTGTTGGGACCAGTTTGACCTCCCGCGCCACGAGCGCACGCATCGATTTTCCAAATATACCGCTCGATCTCAGTCTGAACCCGCAGAATTCAGTTCTGACCACCAATGGGCCATGGTATGCAGTCGAGGAAACCAAGCCATTCTGGGTTGGAGCGCCTAATCTGAAATGGCTCCCCAGCGCAGGGCAAGTGCTCATCGATTCGCCAAACGCCATCTATTTCGTGCGACAGGATGAAGACGATGTTCTGCTGGCGAATAAAAGCATTCTAAAAGAGCCGGAAACTGCCAATCGAGTTTCAAACGATGGATACTATCGCAATGCAGCTTTGGTGGCTGGGGCTCAAGTAACTGTAACTGCCGATACGAACGGTTTCGCGCAAATGTCGGCACAAGTGGCCCTCAATCCTCCCGAACTGCGTCCGCACTTCCCTTACTCCGGCCGAATTGCGGGGGCGCAAACGCCAACGACATCTGGTGGACGGCTCAGCATGCAAAATGGGCGCATTGATACGACCAACAGTTATCTCGCATTGAGCGGCGCTGTCCCGCTCTCCTATGCGCGGGATTGTTCGGATACCAATTGCAGTAGTGCCACTATCAGCGCCGCTGTGCTTAATTTTTCCCCGAATGGCCAGCAGCTTACTTTCACGGTTGATGGCGGCCTTCTCGGCTTCGGCTCGGTCCCTGCTCAAAACCTGACATGGGGATTTGCGGGTGGGAGCATTTTTGCGCAGCGAACCAGTGATGTTGGCGTTGGTGCCTATCATATGCCCGGGACCTTCCTGCGGTTCGATCAAACCTCCAGCAACGACCCTAACCGTCCATCCACCTTGTTGCTGACTGGGGTCGGGAATCAAGCGAACCCCAACTATATCGAGCGCCCCGGTCAGGCAGCTTATCTCAGCGGTTTTGCCAACTATGCCGGCGCGAATTTCCGGGCACCAGCGCAGGGGCGCAGCATCATTGGTGGTCAGGACACCGGATTTTATCCACTCACGGCCCGGGCCAAGTATTACGTGCGTGCGGGTGGCGTGAGTGGGATTCACGAAGCCGCCACATTTCCGAGCAATCTTAATTTATACGGATACGCATTCACTTTTATCAGCTATCGACTCTCGTATCTTGATAGTGAGAATTGGGAATCGCGAACGGACGGTGCCCTGGCTTTGCCGGTACCTGCAGGTTTTACCCAGGAATTTGCTCGTATGAAATTTGTTTGTCGCGGAGGTCTGGATTCTGCACAGGTGCCGCCTTCCAGCGGAGTAAAGCATTTGGTCTATTGGAACTCAGATATAACCCCGCAGACGATCGAGTTTCGGCCCACCGCCTCGGACACCTGCGGGACCGGTGCGCGATTCCTGGTTGAAGGTGTGGAAACCCGCTTGCCATTTATCCCTCAGGCTTTTCACGCTACGCTAGGGTTCAAACCCAATGGCAATATGGTTGCGCCCTTCGACAACGTCGCGGGTGGCGCTGACTCGCGTTTCCCGGTGCCCGCCCAGCTTACCTTGCAGGGTTCGGGTGGCAGCACTTTCAAATTGTCGACCGTCGCGGAAGGTTATTTCAATAACTGGGAGACGGTCGGCAAACCGGACAGCGGTTTCTACAATCTGACGGTAAAGATTCGCACTCCGTTCTTTGAGGATGTCAAAGCTCAACTGCACATCACTCCCACCGGAACAAATACCTCACAGATGGCGATGATGGGAGGTTGGCCGGCAGCCGACGGCCTGGGGCAAAATCGTGGATGGAATGTCGGCACCCAAAACTATTTCAATACCTCCAAATTCGATCCTCATAGCGATGGTTGGCCGGCGGGTGCGGTTACGATTGCACAATATCGGAATTCTCCAACCGAGGATTATCATCCCAGGGCGCAGCGGGATTGGATTGAAGTTGCCAAATTTGATTATCCTTTGCAGTGGAACGCCGTGCTTCGCAATTTCGCGGGTTTCGTTGATGCCAAGGTGGAACTGCCGGTACTGGATGTGAACAGTCGCCTCAAAGAAATCACACCCGGCAAGGTGGACTTCGATTTTGCCCAGGATATTAGCGTGCAACTTCCACGCATCAAAGTCCTCGACTTTGCCAATGATGCGCTCAATGAAATCAACCAGCCGTTAAATACCATTTCAAACGCAATCAGCCAGGAGTTGGGGGCGGCGTTGGCCTCCACCGGTCTTACCAGCGGTTTCCGCAGTCTACAAAATACCTTGCGTGAAGATGCCAGTGGTTTCTTCCGGCCCATTGTTCAACCCGCCCTGGATCCTGTAGTCGACAAGATCTACGCCGCACTGACAGACATTCAACGCACAAATCCTGCTGTATTACTGACCAGTGTTTACGGGGTGGTGGGTGGGGTGAATAGCGGCTTGAACACCGCCATTAACGGACTGAACGGTTCGGCCGGCCAGGCCAACTCAGTGCTGGGAAAGATGAATGGCACGTTGAATGACGTGGACGATACTCTCAATTTGTTCATCCGGGCGCTGGAAAAGGATTCTAAAGGCCAGCGTCATGTGGTCCGGGCAATCATTCAAAAACTGGTGGAAGACCAGGGCCCTGCCTTGGGATTCGTGGCGAACATGGGTGATGATGCCGTCAACCAATTGCTAACGGATCTCGAACCAACTCTGGCCGAAGCCGAGCAGCAGCTCAGGGATGTGCGAGCCCAGTTTAGTCAACTTCGGGGCTCAATAGCGGCTGGAACCGGTGATTTCAGTTCGGCATTGACGGTGGCGCTTAATGATTCAAAAGGCCTGCAGCAATTCACCGGGGCAGCAGGTCTAAACGTCTCGAATTTGCTGGTCTCCTTGAATGCGAGTTCGACTGATTACCTGACTGGCAATCCGGCACAGGTGAAGCAGGCCATTCGGGAACGTCTTACGGTAGCCTTCCTCGGTTCGCCGTTGGTGGGGAACTATCAGAAATCGTTTCGCCAGTTTCTTTATGATGATGACTTCGCCCTGAACCAATTGACTGATGTGATTTTTGGCCAGATCAATAAGGCCATTCGCGATGGCCTCACATCCCAAATTGCGTCGGCAACCGATGGAGCATTCCAAAATTTCAAGGGTGGGGGATTTTTGAGCAAAGCCATGCTCTCGGCAAAACTGCGCGGAGCACCCACCTTCAACGGAGACTCACTGCGTCGAATTCATATTGATGCCGATGTGCAGATGAATCTTCCGGATGAGATGCATTTCACAGCATTCCTCGATATCAAGGAACTGGACTCCGACAATACTCCTCTGGACTGCATTCCTGCCGGCCCGCCTGCGGCGGAGATAACGGTCGGGGCATTAAACGTCCCGTTGAGTTGGACCGGGATACCAGGCAATCTCACGCTGAGCATCGAGGGCAAATGGACGGTGCAAAGCGGGAACGTGCTCGGAGTGGGCGGCCTCATCGATATCAAGGGGCATGTTGGTTTTAAGGGGTGCAGCATTAACGAAATTGGAGCGACGTTTGCCGTCGGAGAGTTGGAAAACTTTTTCGCAGCCAAGGCGGCGGGAACAATAACCATTATCGGCGTACCGGTGAATGTGCAGGCTGGTCTGTTCGCGGGGCATGCCTGTTCCCTGGACCCGTTGCGATTTATTGATCCGGAGGCGGATAAAGTGCTTGATCACGCAACGGAATTCACCGGTCTTTATATTGCCTTTGGAGGAGACATTTCTCTCTCTGACATCTTATTCGGAGAATCGTCCTGTGCGTTGGATATTACCATCGGGGTCACCACTGCCACTTACTACCAGGATGGACCAAGGTCCGGAAAAATCGGCATGCGCCAGAAGGTTTCAGGGGATGCTTCTCTCTTGTGCATCATCAGCGCCCATGTGGATGTGGCGCTCGGCACGTCCATCTCCAGTGGCCCTTCCGGCCTGGAATTAATGTTGAAAGGTGAGGCTAATGTCTGTGGTGAAATTGGATATTGCCCGTTCTGTGTCGATGGCTGCATTGGCGCGACGCTCACCGGCATTGTTAATGATGGCGGCATCGACTACTCGTTTGATTTCTAATGAATTGCAGAACCTCATATCGGAAGTTTGGCACCGGGCGGAAACCTGGGGAGACGGTCGTTACGACTTTCTGGCTCTGTCTATCTCTGATGCTGGGAGCGTTTACCGCGAACGCCCAAACTCCATTGTCCAATCTGGTGTTTTCCGTTGGGACTACCATCAAAGATAGTGGCAATCACGATTGGTCCTATATCGTGCTTGGTTCGCCTTCGCCTCAATTATTGGCTGGCAAGAAACTGGCAGTCTATGGAAAACCTGGCTTTCCCACCAATGCCGGCAGCTTCACGCTCAGGGGGAACATTGCCCAGGCTTCCGATACAGGGACCATCAACACTTTGCTGAACCAATCACTTAGTCTGGGCGAAAACCTGGCTTCCTTGAGCACCACGCTGAACACGCTGTTGCACAAAACTCCAAGTGTTACCAATCTTTCACTGCCACAAAAAGTCCTTACGGCCATCCAGTCCGGCAATTCTGATCCTGCGATGATGCAGAAATTGTCGATGATGGAGCGCTTGTATCCTGGATTAACGCTCTGCCTGGGGCAGGGGTTCGCCGAACAAATC